>NZ_JBCLUZ010000031.1:0-45307 GCF_039548395.1 Luteimonas changyuni | reverse complement strand
CGGGCCCGGACCTTTTGCGCGGTGGTGGACGAGGGCAACGTCGACGCAGATGTCGCAACCGGGCGGTAGTCACCGGATCAAGCCGCACGGCCACGCCACGTCACACCACGGCCACGGCCACGGCCACGATCGCGAGCGCGCCCGCTCTTGATCTCCGTCCCGAAGCCAAGAAACTCCACGGCCCGTCCCGTGCACAGGGGGTGTGCGGAGAGCAGGCCATGGATGGCCGGCGCCCGGCCGCTGGGAGCAGGACGCGGAGACGGCCGGCGCAGCACACCCCCTGTGCGCGGGACGGGCAGCGCGGACCAGAACGGAGAAACGCACGGAACGGGCAGCGCGGACCAGAACGGAGCAGCTCCCGGCGCAACAACACTCCACCTGTCACATCATTGCTTTCGATGGTCGGCGCGGTAGCGCTCGAAGGCCGCGACCGCGTCTTCCACGCTGATCAGGTCCATCACCCCCTCGCGCTCGATCTTCGTGCCCCAGCGCAGGCCGGACGCCGGCTTGCCGAGGAAGCGTCGCGCCGCATCGTCATACCTGTCCACGCAGTAGCGCCGGTCCGAATACGGCCCGCTGCGCGCGGGATTGGTTGCCGCGTGCAGGCCCAGCACCTTGGTGCCCATGGCGTTGGCGATGTGGGTCGGGCCGGAATCCGGCGTCATCACTAGGTCGGCGCGCTCCAGCAGCGCCGGAAGCTGCTTGAGCGTGTCCTTGCCGACCAGGTCCAGCAGCGGGACGCCGGCATTGGCGATGATGGCGTCGGCAGTGGCGCGTTCCAGCTCGCTGCGGCCACCGCAGAGCACCACGCGCCAGCCCTGGGCCACGGCGTGCGCGGCCACTGCAGCGTTGCGCCCTGCGCTCCAGTTGCGCAGCGCGTGGCTGGAACAGGGCGAGACCACCAGGGTCGGCCGGCCGTCGTCGGGCCACTGCGCCCGTGCCCATGCGCGGGCGTCGTCGGGTACTGGAAGCGCCCACTCGACGCGCTCCTGGCGCAGCCCGAGCGGACGCGCGAACGCGCCAAGCACGTCCAGCACGTGCGGGCCGGCATCGGCCGGAATGCGTTCGTTCACGAACATCCCGTGCAGCTCCTTCGAGCGTGCGCGGTCGTAGCCGATCCGCCGCCGCGCGCGCACCGCGCGTGACAGCAGGTTGGCGCGCAGCGCGAGCTGCATCAGCAGCAGGGCGTCGAATTCGCGGCCCGCCAGCTCCCGGCGCAGCGCCCTCGCGCCCTCGCGCCCGGTCTTCTTGTCGTAGACCACGAACTCCACGCCCGGCAGGCCCTCGAGCAGGCGCTGCTCGCCCTTGGCGATGATCCAGGTCAGCGCAACGCCGGGCCAGGCCCGCTGCAGCGTGTGCACCAGGGGCAGGACATGGGTCACGTCGCCCAGCGCCGACAGGCGCAGCAGGCAGATCGAACGTGGTGGAGCGGTATCAGGCTGCGACAAGCTTGTTAGACTCGGAAGGATGGCAATTTTCGACGCCGCAGAGAGCCTGACGCCGTTCCGCGCCGGACCCGGCGCGAGCGGGTTCGGCTCGATTCTGTTCGACCAGACGCAGCTGCGGCAAGCGGATCCGCGCTGGTTCGATCCCGAGGCCTGGGGACCGCGTGCCACGCCGGTGTCGGGCAGTGGCCGCGGCGGGGCCTGGTTCATCGATGACACCAGCAACGGGCCCTGCGTGCTGCGGCATTACCTGCGCGGCGGGCTGGTTGCCGGCTTCAACCGTGATCGCCATCTCTGGCGCGGCGCCGACCGCGTGCGCAGCTTCGCCGAGTTCCGACTGCTGCGCGAACTGCGCAAGCGCGGCCTGCCGGTGCCGGAGCCGATCGCGGCCTCGTACGTACGCAGCGGCGCCACCTATCGCGCGGCGATCCTGATGCAGCGGCTGATGGACGTGCGTTCGCTGGCGGAGTGGGCGGGCGGCGATCCGGCAACGACGCCGTGGGAGGAGACCGGTCGCCTGCTGGCGCGCTTCCATCGCGAAGGCTTCGACCACGCGGACCTCAACGCCCACAACATCCTTTATGACGCCACCGGTCAGGGCTGGCTGATCGATCTCGACCGCGGCCGCATGCATATCCCGGCCACCGGCTGGCGCATGGGCAACCTGGCGCGGCTGGAGCGTTCGCTGCTGAAGCTCCGGGGCGCGCGCAGCGAGGCCGAGGTCCGGGAGGACTTCGCGCGCCTGCGCCGCAGCTACGACAAGCGCTGGGATCGGGGCACCTGAGCATGGCCTGGACGCTGAGGTTCCAGGGCGTGGGCAGCGCCTCGGCGGTGGCCCTGGGCTCGCCGATGGCGACCATCGAACGCGATGGCGCGCCGTGGCTTGCCATCGACTGCGGCGCCGAAGGCCTGACCAGCTACCTCGCGCACTACGGCGCGCCGCCGCCGGCGCTGTTCGTCACCCATGTGCACCTGGACCACGTCGCCGGCTTCGAGCGGCTGTTCGTGGCGAATTATTTCGATCCCGCGCGGCGCGGGCGCACGCCCCTGTACGTGCCGGTGGACGTGCTTCCGCTGCTGCACCGGCGCGTGGCCGATTACCCGAACGCGCTGGCCGAGGGCGGCGCGAATTTCTGGGACGCGTTCCGCGTGGTCCCGGTGGGCGACGCGTTCTGGCACGACGGCGTGCGCCTGGAAGTCTTCGAATCCCGCCATCACTGGCCGCGCACCGCCTTCGGACTGCGCCTGCGTGGCAGCCTGGTCTGGAGCGGCGACACGCGGCCGATCCCCGGGGTGCTGGCCGCGGTCGCAAGCGAGGGCGAACTCATCGCCCATGACTGCGGTCTGCTCGGCAATCCCTCGCACAGCGGCATCGATGACCTGGAGCGCGAATACGCGCCGGAGCTTCTGGCCCGCTGCGTGCTTTACCACTACGCAAGCGAGGCCGATGGCGAGGCCATCCGCGCGCGCGGCCACCGCGTGGCGCGCCCCGGCGAGGCGATCGCGCTGGCCGATCCGGTGCCGCATCCGGCATTGGTGCCCTGAATGGAGGCGGCCCCGCCAACTTGCCTCGGCACCCGCGTCGATCAATACCGTTGCTGCCTTCCGGCCCTGGCGGAGTTTTCGATCTAGCGTCGCGAGGGGCCGACGGGGCCACCATGGAAACCTGCGAACGCGGCCGATGCGCGGCGCGCGCTTGGAACTGGCGGAGAGAGGGGGATTCGAACCCCCGAAGCGCGGTTTAGACGCTTACACACTTTCCAGGCGTGCTCCTTCAACCACTCGGACACCTCTCCGCACCTGCCCTTGCGTCCTGCCTGCCTTGGCACGACCGCATGGGACCGGCAATTCTAGCCCTCCGCTGGCTGTATCGACAAGGAACATCGGCGCATTGGCGGAGGTCGGGACGGGACATGGCTCTCAACCCGCCTTGGCGCTGACACGAAGCCCTGTGGGAGCAGCTACAGCTGCGATCCGGCCGCGGCGATGGTGGCAGCGGGGGGGGGGGGGGGGGGGGGGGGGGGGGGGGGAGGGGGGGGGGGAGGGAGGGAGAAAAGAACAAACCCCCCCCCCCCCCCCCCCCCCCCCCCCCCCCCCCCCCCCCCCCCCCGCCCCCAGACCCATCGGCCGCCTCCGCCCGCATGGCAGAATGGCGGCATGTCCTACCTCGTCCTCGCCCGCAAGTGGCGCCCGAAGCGTTTCGCCGAACTGGTGGGCCAGGAGCACGTGGTCCGCGCCCTGGTCAACGCGCTCGATTCCGGCCGCGTCCACCACGCCTTCCTGTTCACCGGCACCCGCGGCGTGGGCAAGACCACGATCGCGCGCATCTTCGCCAAGAGCCTCAACTGCGAGCGTGGCGCGTCCAGCGACCCCTGCGGCGAGTGCGAGACCTGCCAGGCCATCGACGCCGGCCGCTACATCGACCTGCTGGAGATCGACGCCGCCTCGAACACCGGCGTCGACAACGTCCGCGACCTGATCGACAACGCGCAGTACATGCCCTCGCGCGGGCGCTACAAGGTGTACCTGGTCGACGAGGTGCACATGCTGTCGAAGCAGGCGTTCAACGCGCTGTTGAAGACGCTCGAAGAGCCGCCGGAGCACGTCAAGTTCCTGTTCGCGACCACCGATCCGCAAAAGCTGCTGGTGACGGTGCTGTCGCGCTGCCTGCAGTTCAACCTCAAGCGCCTGGACGAGGAGCAGATCGGCGGGCAGATCACAAAGATCCTTGCCGCCGAAGGCATCGACGCCGAGCCCGGCGCGGTGCGCCAGATGGCGAAGGCCGCCGATGGCAGCCTGCGTGACGGGCTGTCGCTGCTTGACCAAGCGATTGCCTACTGCGGCGCCGGCGAAGGCGTTGCGCTGACCGACCGGGCCGTGGCGACGATGCTCGGTTCGGTCGACCGGACCCAGGTGGCAGGGCTGCTCGCGTCGCTTGCCGACGACGATGGCACCGCGCTGATGGCGACGATCGACGTCCTGGCCGGCTTCTCGCCCGACTGGGCGGGCGTGCTCGACGCGATGGCCGAGGCCCTGCATCGCATCCAGGTCAGGCAGCTCGTGCCCGGCAGCGAAGGCGAGGCCGATGGTGTCGACGTCGACGCGCTGGCCTCGACGCTGCGCCCCGAGCTGGTCCAGCTCTGGTACCAGATGGCGGTCGGTGGCCGTCGCGATATCGACCTCGCGCCGAGTGCGCGCGTGGGCTTTGAAATGAGCCTGCTGCGCATGCTGGCGTTCCGGCCCGGCGAGGGCGGCGCGGCATCCGGCGCTGGCACCGGTGGCCAAGCGGGTACGGCCGCGCCGGGCGCGGGGCGGTCGGCCGCGGCAGCGGCCCGCGCGGCGCTGCAGGGAGCTGCGGTGGTGCCGGCCGCCGGTGACGCCAGGGCGACGGCCGCAGACGTGGCGCCCGCAGCCGCATCGGCTCCGACACCGGCATCCAGGCCCGTGCCGAGCGCGTCGACCCGCGCTCCGGCTCCGGCTCCGCGGCAGGCAAAAGCACCGGTGATGCCTGTTGACGCCCCGCCGTGGCCGGAAGCGCCATCGGTGGCGCCATCCCCGGCTACGTCCGTGGTCCCAGCCGCGGCTCCCGCAGCCATTCCGGTGGCCGCACCCCGGGCAAGCGTGTCGCCGGCCGCGGTCGACGCTGCGTCATGGCCCGACTTCGTCGCCGGGCTCGGACTCCGCGGCCCGGCGCGCGAACTTGCGGCCAGCTCCGCCTTCGTGGGCATGGGCGACGGCGTGCTGCGCCTGTCGCTGCCCGCGGCCGACGACCATCTCCGCGCCCCGCTCCTGGTGCAGCAGCTCGCCGACGCCCTGGCTCCCACCTGGGGCGCTGCGCCGCAGATCCGCTTCGAGTCCGCCGCCGCCGCCGCCGGCGAAACCCTGCACGCGCGCAACGAACGCGCGCGCGACGAGCGCCAAGGCGCCGCGGAATCGACCTTCCTCAATGATCCGGACGTGCAGCGCCTGATGGAGCGCCAGGGCGCACGCGTGGTCCCGGACTCGATCCGTCCCATACAAGAACAGGAGCACTGACATGCGCGGGAACATCGCCCAGCTGATGCAGCAGGCACAGAAGATGCAGGAGAACCTGCAGAAGGCCCAGGCCGAACTGGCCAATATCGAAGTCACCGGCAGCGCCGGCGGCGGCATGGTCACGGTCACGCTGACCGGCCGCAAGGAGTGCCGGAAGGTGCGCATCGACCCCAGCGTGCTGGCCGATCCGGAGATGGCCGAGGACCTGGTGGCCGCTGCGTTCAACGACGCCAGCAACAAGGTCGACAGCGAATCGCAGGCGAAGATGGGCGCCGCCACCGCCGGCATGCCGCTGCCCCCCGGCATGCAGATGCCGTTCTGAACCGGCGCGCCGCGACATCGTGAGCGTGCCCCTGATCGAGCAGCTGGTCGAGGCCTTCCGGGTGCTGCCCGGCGTGGGCCAGAAGACCGCGCAGCGCATGGCCTACCACGTGCTTGAACGCGGGCGCGACGGCGGCAGGCGGCTGGCCGGGGTGCTGGCCGAAGCGGTGGAGAAGATCGGCCACTGCGAGCGCTGCCGCGACTTCAGCGAGACGCCGCTGTGCGCGACCTGCGCCAGCGCGTCGCGCGACGGCCAGCTGCTGTGCGCGGTGGAATCGCCCGCCGACCGCCTGGCGATCGAGCAGGCCACCGGCTATCGCGGCCTGTACTTCGTGCTGCAGGGGCGGTTGAGCCCGCTCGATGGAATCGGCCCGCGCGAGCTTGGCCTGCACGTACTGGGCGAGCGCCTCGCGCAGGGCGAGGTGCAGGAGCTGATCATCGCCACCAATCCCACCGTCGAGGGCGAGGCCACCGCGCATTACCTGGCGCAGCTCGCGCGCCAGCACGGCGTGCGCCCGAGTCGCCCCGCCCACGGCCTGCCGCTGGGCGGTGAACTCGAGTACGTCGATCGTGGCACGCTGTCCCACGCCTTCGGCAGCCGCGGCGAGATGGCCTAGGAGCCCCCATGACCATTTTCCACAAGATCATCAAGCGCGAGATCCCCGCCGACGTCGTCTACGAGGATGAACACCTCATCGCCTTCCGCGACATCGCGCCGCAGGCACCGGTGCACGTGCTGTTCGTGCCCAAGGTCGACGTCGCCACGCTCAACGACCTGCAGGCCGACCAGGCCGCGGTCGTGGGCCGACTGGCGCTGGCCGCGGCGGCGTATGCCAAGCGGGAGGGGTTCGATGAGGACGGCTATCGCGTCGTCATGAACTGCAACGAAGACGGCGGGCAGACCGTGTTCCAGATCCACCTGCACCTGCTGGCCGGCGCCCCCCTCGGCCGTTTCGGTACGCCCGAATAGGGTTCTTCTCCTGATTGCGTGGGGCTTCCGGGTGATTGCTCCGGGAGGGGGCGCGCTGCCCGCCGTGGACGCAGGGGGGGATACCCAGCCGGATTATGCGCGTCCTGCTCCCAGATCCGGCCGCCGGCCATCCATGGCCGGCTCTGGGTATCCCCCCCTACATCCACGGCGGGCCCGGACCTTTGTTGCGGTCGGGGACGAAGGCAACGTCGACGCCCACGCCCACGTCGAAACCGGGTGGACCGTCACCGGATCAAGCGGCACCGCCACGGCCACGGCCACGCCGGCGAGCGCGACGCTCTTGATCTTCGACCCGAAGCAGGAAAACGCCACGGCCCGTCCCGCGCACAGGGGGTGTGCGGAGAGCCGGCCATGGATGGCCGGCGCCCGGCCGCTGGGAGCAGGACGCGGAGACGGCCGGCGCAGCACACCCCCTGTGCGCGGGACGGGCAGCGAGAATCAGGACGGAGTAGCTGCGGACGTAACAACGCGCTCCAACTGCCACATCAGCACCCCGGAGCCTCGACAAGACCCAGCACTCCGCCGGGTCGGCCGTACGTCTCTCCTCAGTCGGAACAAGAGCCCCGAACAACCCCTACCAGTAACCCCACCACGGCCACGGCGCGGGTCGCGTGAGCAGATTGCGCGGCCGTTCGGGCCAGAGGTAGACCACGTCGGCATCCACCAGCGGGAAGCGGTAGCTGTAGCCGCCGATGTCGCGGCTCTCGTGCCCGGCCAGCCGTCCGGTGAACGTCACCTCGCGGTTCTGTTCGAATACCGCCGGGTCGTAGAAGCCGGAGCGGCAGGCAATGAAGCGTCCGCCGGTGTCGTCGTCGGCCCAGTAGGGGCGGCCGTAGTGGTCCAGGCGGGTCGAGACCATTTCAAAGCAGGTGCTGTCGGCGCGCGGCTCGACCTGGACGATGCGCCCGCCCCAGCGCACCAGGCTGCCGGTGGCGTCGGATTCGGCGGCGACGCGCGGGGTGAGCGGGGTGTACTCCCCCTGCAGCGGCTTGGGCTGTGAGGCACAGGCGGCCATCAGTGCCGTTGAAGCCAGTGCGAGAAGGATGTGCTTGCGCATGGATGTCTCCGGAATGTCGGCGTGCGCCGGGCGTCAGGGGCGGTGCGCGCACAGGTCGCGCAGCAGGGCGCGGTGTTCGCCCTCCTGCCCGGGAGCGTAGCGCCAATTGTCGAAACGCGTGCCGAGGGTGAGGAGCGCGGCCGACTGCGGGCGGGTCGCCACCACGCGCTTCGTCCAGTCGCTCGTGGTCTCATGCCGGTGCCGCCCCAGGCCCATCCGCGCGTAGCGCGCGGCCAGCCGGTGCCAGGCGCGCAGGACCGGGTCGCGTTCGCGTTCGCCGCGCGCCACCAGCCAGAGCATCGCCGCAAGCGCCAGTCCCGCCATCAGCGCGAACAGCAGCGCCAGCTGGCCGGCACCGAGGTCACGTCCGCCAAGCGCATGCAGGATGCGCTGCTGTCGATCGGCGTCGAAGCCGAGCACGAGATCGTTCCAGCCGCGCCGCATCCAGTCGCCCACGTCCAGCATCGGGCCCAGGGCCTGCAGGCCGCCGGGGCTGCGCGAGGCGCGGTCGGCGATGGTGTCGTAGATGCGTTCGGGCGCGACGGCCGCGGTCGGGTCGACGCGCACCCAGCCGCGCCCTGGCAGCCAGGCTTCTGCCCAGGCGTGGGCATCGGAGTTGCGCACGATCCAGTAGTCGCCCACGGGATTGCGGTAGCCGCCGACATAGCCGGTGACCACGCGCGCCGGGATGCCGGACGCGCGCATCAGCACCACGAAGGCCTGGCTGAAGTGCTCGCAGAAGCCCTCCTTCTGTTCGAAGAGGAATTCATCGACGGCATGGCGGCCGGGCAGGGGCGTGCTCAGGGTGTAGCCGAATTCGGCGCGGATCCAGGACAGTGCGCGGTTGACGATGGCCGCATCGGCGGCGGCGCCTTCGCCGGCTTCGGCGCGCCACTGCTCCGCCAGGGCGTGGGTGCGTGGGTTGAAACCATCGGGCAGGCGCAGCGCGGCGCTGTGCAGGATCGGCCGGAGCTCGGGCTCGAACGTGGTGGGCGCGGCCGATGTCATCCGCCAGCGCGTCACCGACGTCAGCGGGCGGCGCGTGGCCAGGGTGTGGTCGTATGCCCGCTGCACGCCCTCGGGCGTCGCCACCGGAAGCTCCAGCGCGACCAGCGTCCGGCGCTCCGTGGGCTCGACGTCGACCTGGTAGCTGTAGCGCGTCGCGCCGTGTTCGATGGCGGCCGGCGGCAGCGCGCTGAACCAGCGTGACGCCGTCCACTCGCGGCCGTCGTAGTTCCACAGCACCGGGCCACGCCAGTACATCTCCGACGTCGGCGGCGTGGCACCGTCGAAGGTGACGCGCAGCGCGGGGCTGTCGTCGACCAGCATGTCGATCCATTCGCCGGGCGACATGCTGTCCGACAGCCCGGTGCGGGCGATCGTGCGCTCCGGCACGCCCCACAGCGGCGTGGCCATGCGCGGGAACAGCCAGAACGCGGCCAAGGCCAGCGGCAGGCCGATGGCGATCATGCCGCCCACCCGTCGCAGGCGTTCGCGCGGCGGCATGCCGGCGTCATCCCCGCTCTCGAATTCCGCCAGGCGCAGCATGGACGCGAGCGCCAGCAGCGCGGCGCCGAGCCCGAGCAGCAGGCTCAGCGGCCCCTGGTCGAGGAGGAAGGTCGCGAACGGCGCGAACAGGGCGAAGCCGAGCAGGCTGCGCGCATCGCGCAGGGTCACCAGCTCCATCGGTTTGAGCGCGAGCATGGCGGCCAGGAGCGCGCAGCCGGTGTCGCGGCCGAAGTGGAAGCCGGAGTTGGCAAGCACCAGCGCCACCAGCGCCACCGACAGCACCAGGCGCAGCGCGGCCGGCAGCCGGCGGCGCCACGACAGTGCGCTGACCACGGCTGCGACCGCGGCCAGCCCGGCGGCGAGCGGCCCGGGCAGCTGCAGCAGCAGCGGCAGCAGGCACGCGGCCGCGGCGGCCAGGGTCCAGCCCCGCGCCTGCGGATCAAGCACCGGGCTGCGGCGGCGCGCCTCAGCCACGGCGGCCACCGGATTCGACGGTCGACGACGGCAGCAGGGCCAGCGCGCGCAGGCAGGCGTGCCGGTGCACCGCGCCGCGGCCCGGGCCGATCGCCTGCTGTGGCAGCTGCAGCTGATAGCGACGGCCTTCGCGCTCGGCCTCGTCCACCCAGCGCGCCAGGCGCTGGATGCGGTCCTCGTAGGCGAGCGGCACCAGTGACCAGTCCAGCACCACGTCCGCGCCCTGCGCCTGCTCGTACTCGCGCACCAGCAGCGAGCCGCGCCGCGCCGACGGCTTCCACGCGATCGCCCGCCGCGAATCGCCGCGGCGATAGGCACGCAGGTGGTGGACGTCGTCACCGGCCGGATGCAGCCGCGCCTGCGGCGCGTCGCCGGCACCGTGCGGAAGCGGCGGCCCATCGGCTTCCGGGCGCGGATAGACCAGCAGCGGTTCGGCCGGCCAGGCATAGGCCCAGGCGCGGGCGATGCCGAGCGGTCGCGTGGTCGATATCGTGATGCGTTCCGGATGCAGCCAGCCCCGGCGCTGCGTCGGCAGCACCAGGCGCGCCTCGCCGGCGCCGTCGACCAGCGAGCTGGTGGCTTCGGCGCCGCCCGCGCGCAGGCGCAGGCCGCGCCGCGGGCGCGCGGCGTCGGCGCGCAGGTGGACGCGCAGCGTGATCGGCGCACCGGCCGGCACGGGTTCGGCATCGACCGCCGCCACCCGCAGCCCGGAAAGCTGCAGGTGCGCCGCGAACAGGCTGGCATTGCCGGCGCCCGCCAGCAGCAGTGCCAGCAGCAGGGCGGGATTGTTGTTGTAGTTCAGGGCGCCGAGCAGCATCACCGCCAGCAGGGCGGCGAAGAATGCACCGAAGGCGGTCGGCAGGACGTAGATGCGGCGGCGGTTGAAGATGACCGGCAGGGACTCCGGTCGCCGCGGCCGCGCCAGCGACCCGAGGCGTGCGCGCAGGCCGGACAGCCGCCCGCCCGCCACGCTCAGTCGACCGCGACGGCGTGCAGGATCGCCTGCGCCAGCGCGGCCGCGTCGCCGGCGTCGGCGTCGGCCACCAGCCGATGCGCGGCCACCGCCGCGAACAGCGCCTGGATGTCGTCCGGCAGGACGTGTCCGCGCCCGAGCAGCAGGGCGTGCGCGCGTGAGGCGCGCAGCAGGGCGATGCCCGCGCGCGGCGACAGCCCCACGCGGACCCCGGCGTGGTGGCGGCTGCGTTCAAGCAGCGCCTGCACGTAGCGCACCAGGGCATCACTGGCGTGCACCGACAGCACCGCTTCGCGCAGGCGCAGCACGTCATCGCCGCCCAGCATCGGCAGCGCCTGGGCGATCAGGTGGCGGCGGTCGCTGCCGGCCAGCAGCGCGCGCTCGGCCTCGGCGTCGGGATAGCCCAGCTGCAGGCGCAGCAGGAAACGATCGAGCTGCGAGTCCGGCAGCGGATAGGTGCCGGCAAGGTCGACCGGATTCTGGGTGGCGATCACGAAGAACGGGTCGGGCAGCAGGTGCGTGGTGCCGTCGACGGTGACCTGGTGCTCGGCCATGGCTTCAAGCAGCGCGCTCTGCGTGCGCGGCGGCGCGCGGTTGATCTCGTCGGCCAGCAGCACGTGCGCGAACACCGGCCCGGGGTGGAAGGTGAAGCTCGCGGCCTGCGCGTCGTACACCGACACGCCGACGATGTCCGAGGGCAGCAGGTCGGAGGTGAACTGCACCCGCTGGAAGCCGAGGCCCAGCGTTGCCGCCAGCGCATGCGCCAGCGTGGTCTTGCCGAGGCCGGGCAGGTCCTCGATCAGCAGGTGGCCATCGGAGAGCAGCGCGGTGAGCGCGAAGCGGACCGCCTGCGCCTTGCCCAGTACCAGTGAGTTCACCTGCGCTTCGGCATCATGCAGCGACTTGCGCAGGGCGTCGGGTAGCATGTCCTGTTGTGCGGACTGGGCAGTCATGCCGGGCTCCGTAAGGGTCCATTGAAGTGTAACGAGGTCGCTGCCGGATGCGGGAAAAGATCGACGCACGTGCGACCTTCGTCGCCCTGTGGTGTGCGCTGCTGCTGCTCAAGGCGGCGGTGGCTGCACGCCTGCCGCTGTTCGTGGACGAGGCCTTCTATTGGCAGGAGAGCCGGCACCTTGCATGGGCCTACTCGGACCTGCCGGGGCTGACCGCGTGGCTGATCCGCATCGGCACCGCGGTGTTCGGCGAAGGCACGCTGGCGCTGCGCATGCCCTTCCTGCTGCTGGCATCGCTGGTGCCCTGGCTGGTGGTGCGGATCACCGCGCGCGAGTTCGGTGAACGACAAGGCTGGGTGGCCGGCATCGCCGCGCTGCTGCTTCCGCTGTCGGGCACCCTGGGCCTGATGGCGCTGCCGGACGCGGCCATGGTGGTCGCCACGCTGCTGTGCCTGGATGCAGGCACGCGCCTGCTGCGGGGCGTCGGCTACGGCGCCGCGCTGCAGCTGGCCGTGGGCCTGGCGATCGGCGCGCTCAGCCATTACCGCTTCGCCGCGGTGATCGGCGTCGGCGTGGTGGCGCTGCTTGCACTGCCGCAGGGCCGCCAGGCGCTGCGCGACCCGCGCTTGTGGATCGCGATCGCCTTCGGCGCGGCTGCCTGGACACCGCTCCTGGCCTGGAACTTCGAGAACGCCGAAGCCGGCCTGCGCTTCCAACTGGTCGATCGCCACCCGTGGGCGTGGCATCCGGAGGGCAGCTGGTTCATCGCCATCCAGACCCTGTTGGCAACGCCGCTGCTGTTCGCGGCGCTGCTGTGGGCGGGCTGGCGCGGCGCGCGCGATACCAGCGAGCCGGTGCGCTTCATCGCGCTGTCGGGAGGGCTGATCGTGCTCGGATTCTTCGTGCTCGGCTTTTTCGCCGATACCGAGCGGGTGAGCTTCCACTGGCCGCTGCCGGGCCTGGTGGCGCTGCTGCCGCTGCTGCCGGCGCTGCTCGTGCGATGGCCGCGCTGGTTGCGCGTGATGACATGGGCGACCGCCGGCGTCGGGCTGGCCGCGGTCCTGGGTTACCACGCACTGGTTTCGGTGCCGGAGCTGCGCGCGCGGACCGCTTCGCTGAAATGGTATCCGTCCAACTTCGCCGGCTGGGACGTGCTTGCCGATGCCGTGCGCGAGCTGCGCGAGGACATGCCGGAAGGCACGCGGCTGGTGGCGGACAACTTCAAGATCGGCGCCGAGCTCGGCTTTGCGCTCGGCGACGCTTCGATCGAGGTGCTCGAGCATCCGGCCAACCGCCAGCACGGGCGTGCGCCGCAGCTGCGCCTGTGGGGCCTGGAGGCGACCGGTGCGACCGACCCCGGCGGCCCCGTATTGCTGGTGATCGCGGCCAGCGAGGTGGAGTACAAGCACCTGCTGCTGCGCTACCACGCACTGTGCCGGCGCTTCGGCGCGCTGCCGCCGCCCCGCGTGCTCAACGTCGACCACGGGCGCACGCGCTTCCTGCTGTTTGCGATCGAGGAGCGGAGCGCGGACGCGGACTGCACGCTTCCGGCCATGGCCTGGATCGACACGCCCGCCGCCGATGCACGGGTCGGCACCGCGTTCGATATCCGCGGCTGGGCGTTCAAGGATGGCGTCGGCGTCGAGCGGGTCGAGGTGCTGCTGGACGGCACGCTGGTGGCTGAGGCCGACTACGGCATCGACAGTCCGGGCGTGGCGACGTATTGGGGCATCTCGACCGATGCCAGCCACCCTGCAGTCGGCTTCTCCGCCCGCGTCGAGCTGCCGGTCGGCAGCTCTGGAGTGCATTGGCTGGGCCTGCGGCTCCATGGCCGGGACGGCAGCGTCGAGGACTGGTCGGAACAGCGCATCATCGTGGATGCGGCCGCGGGTGATGCCGCTGTCGGAGCGGTTCCGGTGGACGCCGAACGCTGAGGCATCAGGGCAGGACGAGTCCCGACTCGCGCAGCAGGCGCAGGGTGTCCAGCAGCGGCAGGCCGACCAGGGCCGTGGGATCGCGGGTTTCGATGGCCTCGAACAGGGTGATGCCGAGGCCTTCGGACTTGAAGCTGCCGGCGCAGTCGAAGGGCTGCTCGCGGTCGATGTAGCGTTCGATCTCGCCGCGGCCAAGCTGGCGGAAGCGCACCACGGTGGTGTCGAGCGCCGTGGCCACGCCACCCGTACTGGCCACCGCCACGGCGGTGCGGAAAGCGACCGCGCGCCCCGACATCGCCTGCAACTGCGCGATTGCCGCATCGCGGCCGCCGGGCTTGCCCAGGGCGACGCCGTCGAAATCCGCGACCTGGTCGGAGCCGATCACGCGGGCGCCGGGGCGCAGCGCTGCAACCGCCAGGGCCTTGGCTTCGGCCAGGCGCAGGGCCAGCGCGGACGGGGTTTCGCCCGCCAGCGGCGTTTCGTCGACCTCGGGGCGGACGGTATCGAACGGCAGCCCAAGCCTGGCAAGCAGTTCGCGGCGGTAGGGCGAGGTCGAGGCCAGTACCAGGCCGGTATCACTGCTCACAGCGGTGTTGCCCGGGCGCGCTCGATCTGTCGGAGCTGCTGGTCGATGCGCACGCGCGCGGCATCGATCGATGCGCGGACGGCGTCAAGCTGACCGGCGGACGCGGTGGATCCGTGCTGCTGCAGCCACAGGCGCTGGCGCAGCATCTCCTGCAGCGCTTCGCGCACCGGGTCGTCGCCTTCACCGGCCACGGCCTCGATTTCGCTGCGCGCGGTGCGCAGCCTGGTTTCCAGGGCGTCGGCGGCATCCAGGACCCCGGCCATCGCCCGCCGGTGCCGGTTGCGGCCGGCGCGGCGGCGAAGAACGAGTCCGGCCGCGAGGGCCAGGAGTACCAGGAACGCGATCAACAGCAGTGTGGGCGTCAAACCGGGGGCCTCGCGTGCGGGCCCGCAGTCTGCCGGGGAACCGGAGCCGGTGGCAAACTGTCACCGCGCGGCGGCCGCGGCACCGGTTTCCGGGCGTAGCCGGGTTTGACACGGGCGAGTCCGAGGCCTAACATTTTGCGGCTTATGTCCGTAGACGTGCCCGAGGTAGTGGACGCTTGGCGCATGGTTGCGGCCCGGCGGGAGTTCGTGGGCCGCCTGCCGCTGTCCGCGCTCCCGCGCCTGCGCGAGGCACTGGCAGACGACGAAGGCGAGGTGGCGTACACCGTCTCGTTTGGCCGCGACGAGTTGCAGGTGCCCTACGTCGAACTGGGGATCCAGGCGCAGTTGCCGCTGCAATGCCAGCGTACGCTGCAGCGCTTCGTGTTCCCGGTGTCGCTGGTGCAGCGGCTGGGGCTGCTGCGGGCCGAGGACGATGAAGGCGAGGCTGCCGAAGCCGCGCTGCCGCCAGGGTATGAAGCCCTGGTCGTAGCCGACGACGGCGCCATCCGCCCGGTCGACCTGGTCGAGGATGAGCTGATCCTGGCGGTGCCGGTGGTACCGGTGTCGCCCGGGTCGGAAAGCGTCGAACGCGACTGGCCGGTCGCCGCCGACGAAGAGGCGCAGATCAACCCGTTCGCGGCGTTGTCGGCGCTGAAGAAAAAAGAGTGATCAAGCTGATCCGATCGACCCTGGTCGGATCAGCCCTGGTTTCCGATTGACCCTGGATCCTGATTGACCGGGATCCTGAATGACTATTCCTGCTGCTGGAGCACTCCCATGGCTGTACAGAAATCCCGCGTTTCCCCCTCGCGCCGCGGCATGCGCCGCGCCCACGACGCGCTGAGCGCCAAGCAGCTGGCGACCGACCCGGTGTCGGGCGAGACCCACCTGCGCCACCACATGACCGCCGACGGCTTCTACCGCGGCCGCCAGGTGATCGTGCCCAAGACCCGCGTGGCCGAGGAAGACTGATCCTCAGCGCGCCCGCGTCCATCGCGGGCGATGCCCTGGCCGTGGCGCCTCCGTGCGCCACGCAGCCGCCGGCGCCATTCGTGGCGCCCAGCAACTCGCGAGGTCCGTCTTCGTAATGAGTGAGTCCGCCGCACCGCGCACCTACGCGCGCATTGCAGGGACCGGCAGCTACCTGCCGGCCAAGGTCCTGACCAACGACGACCTCGCGAAGTTCGTCGACACGTCCGACGAATGGATCGCGGCGCGCACCGGCATCCGCCAGCGCCACATCGCCGCCGAGGGCGAGACCACCGGGGATCTGGCCTTCCATGCCGCCGTGCGCGCGCTGGAAGCCGCGGGTATCGAAGCCTCCGAGGTCGAGCTGATCATCGTCGGCACGACCACGCCCGATC
Organism: Luteimonas changyuni; assembly: GCF_039548395.1. Lineage (NCBI taxonomy): Bacteria > Pseudomonadati > Pseudomonadota > Gammaproteobacteria > Lysobacterales > Lysobacteraceae > Luteimonas > Luteimonas changyuni. The sequence continues at coordinate 29,300 of NZ_JBCLUZ010000031.1, read as the reverse complement.
TCATCTTCCCGTCCACCGCCTGCCTGGTGCAGGCGCGCCTGGGCGTGGCCGGCTGCCCGGCCTTCGACGTCAACGCCGCCTGTTCGGGCTTCATTTTCGCGCTCAGCGTGGCCGAGAAGTTCATCGCGTCGGGCTCGGTCAAGACCGCGCTGGTGATCGGCTCTGAAACGCTGACCCGCATGATCGACTGGAGTGACCGCACCACCAGCGTGCTGTTCGGCGACGGCGCCGGCGCGGTGGTGCTCAAGGCCGATACGGAAGCCGGCATCCTCAGCACCCATCTGCACGCCGACGGCGCCAAGAAGGAGCTGCTGTGGAACCCGGTCGGGGTCTCGGTCGGCTTCAAGGAAAACGAAAAGAACGCCGGCGTGCGCATCCAGATGGCGGGCAGCGATGTCTTCAAGCACGCCGTCAAGGCGCTCGACAGCATCGTCGAGGAGACGCTCGAGGCCAACGGCATCGACCGCAGCGAGATCGACTGGCTGATCCCGCACCAGGCGAACCTGCGCATCATCGAGGCCACCGCCAAGCGCCTCGACCTGCCGATGGACCGCGTCATCGTCACCGTCGACAGGCACGGCAACACTTCGTCGGGCTCGGTGCCGCTGGCGCTCGACGAAGCGGTGCGTTCGGGCAAGGTCGAACGCGGCCAGCTGCTGCTGCTCGAAGCCTTCGGCGGCGGCTTTACCTGGGGCTCGGCGCTGCTGCGCTACTGAGTCACGGCAACCGCATGTCGCATCACGAAAGGGTCGCGGGAAACCGCGGCCCTTTTGCGTTCCGGGGAATCCCTCCCGGCCGGGTCGAGGGTGGCGAGGAGCGAGCGGACCGGGTCGCTGCTGCTTGCAGGCCCGGCTCAATACGGGCGGGTACAGACGAAGCAGGGAGTTCGGGCTTATCATCGCCCGGCTTTTTGATCTGGACCATCACTTGACCGCTCCGCAGCTCGCATTCGTGTTTCCGGGCCAGGGCTCGCAGTCGTCGGGCATGCTTGCCGACCTCGCCGCGCGCGGCGACGTGGTGCGCGCGACCTTCGACGAAGCGTCCGAAGGCGCAGGGATCGATCTCTGGGCGCTGTCGCAGGATGCCGATGCCGCGCAGCTCAACCGCACCGAGTTCACCCAGCCGGCGCTGCTGGCCGCGGGCGTGGCCGTGTGGCGCGCCTGGCAGGCCGCGGGCGGGCCGGCGCCGTCGCTGCTGGCCGGCCACAGCCTGGGCGAGTATTCGGCGCTGGTCGCGGCCGGCGCGCTGCCGCTGGCCGACGCCGCGCGCCTGGTGCGCCTGCGTGGCCAGCTGATGCAGACCGCGGCCCCGGCCGGTACGGGCGCCATGGCTGCCGTCATCGGCGCCGAAGACGCGCTGGTGCGCGAGACCTGCACCGAGGCGTCGGGTGACGAGGTGGTGGTGCCCGCCAACTTCAACTCGCCGGGCCAGGTGGTGATCGGTGGCCACGCGGCCGCGGTCGACCGCGCGCTGGAACTGCTTGCCGCCAAGGGCGTGCGCAAGACGGTGAAGCTCGCCGTCAGCGTGCCCTCGCACACGCCGCTGATGCGCGAGGCCGCCAACCGCCTGTCCGAAGCGATGGCGGGGCTGGCGTGGAGCGAGCCTTCGCTGCCGGTGGTGCAGAACGTCGATGCCGAAGTCCACGACGGCGTGCAGGCGATCCGCGACGCCCTGGTGCGCCAGCTCTACCTGCCCGTGCAGTGGACCGATTGCGTGCAGGCCCTCGCCGCCCGTGGCGCCACCCGCCTCGGTGAATGCGGCCCCGGCAAGGTCCTCAGCGGCCTGGCCCGCCGCATCGACAAATCCCTCGACGCCCGCGCCCTTGGTACCGTCGCAGACTTCGACGCGGCTTTGGCAGAATGGAACAGCTGATTCTTGCCACGGATTCACGCGGATAAGGGCGGATCCACGCGGACAGGGCGAGTGCAGATGAAAAGGCACACGCGAGGGACCGCTGCGGCCCATTCCTGTAAGTCCGTGAACAATCCGCGTAAATCCGTGGCAAAAGCTCTTACTGATACAGGCAGAAGCAGAATGACCCAGGAACTGAAAGGCGAGATCGTGCTGGTGACCGGCGCAAGCCGTGGCATCGGGGCGGCGATCGCGGACGAACTGGCCGCGCGTGGCGCGACGGTCGTCGGCACGGCCACCAGCGAGGGCGGCGCCGCGGCGATCGGCGAGCGGCTTGCGGCGCGGAGCGGCCATGGCCGCGTGCTCGACGTGACCACGCCTGGTGCGATCGAGGCCCTGGTCGATTCGATTGCGAAGGACATCGGCCCGATCTCGATCCTGGTCAACAACGCCGGCATCACCCGCGACAACCTGCTGATGCGCATGAAGGATGAGGACTGGCAGGCCATCCTCGACACCAACCTGACCAGCGTCTACCGCGCCTCCAAGGCGGTCATGCGCGGCATGATGAAGGCCCGCCGCGGCCGCATCGTCAGCATCGCTTCGGTGATCGGCGTGATGGGCAACGCCGGCCAGGCCAACTACGCCGCCGCCAAGGCCGGCATCATCGCCTTCTCGAAGTCGCTGGCGAAGGAGATCGGCAGCCGCGGGGTGACCGTGAACGTGGTCGCGCCGGGCTTCATCACTACCGACATGACCCGGGACCTGCCCGAGGACGCCAAGACGGCCATGGCGGCGCAGATCGCACTGGGCCGCCTGGGCGAGCCCGCTGACATCGCCCGCGCCGTCGCCTTCCTGGCCGGCCCGGACGCCGGCTACATCACCGGCGAAACCCTGCACGTCAACGGCGGCATGTACATGCCGTGACGGAAGCGGCCGCCACGCCCCTGAACGGAAGGGGGCGGAACCGGCCGGTACCACCTCCACCCGAATCCCTTACACTACCCACCGCAACAGCCTCCACCGGAGCCGGATACCTATGAGCAGCATCGAAGAGCGCGTCAAGAAGATCGTCGTCGAACAACTGGGCGTCAAGGAAGACGAGGTCAGCGCCAGCGCCTCCTTCGTCGACGACCTGGGTGCGGATTCCCTCGACACCGTCGAGCTGGTGATGGCACTCGAAGAAGAATTCGAGTGCGAGATCCCCGACGAAGAAGCCGAAAAGATCACTTCGGTGCAGCAGGCGATCGACTACGTCAAGACGCACGTCAAGGCCTGACTCGCCAGGCGGCGCACCGCGCCGCAACGAGTACAAAACCCGGGGCCGCTGATGCGGCCTCGGGCGTTTCCGGCACGCCGCTCGGCGGCGTGCACAACCGTCCAGGAGCTCCCATGTCCAAGCGTCGCGTCGTCATCTCCGGCCTCGGCATCCTGTCGCCGCTTGGCAATGACCTGGCCTCGTCATGGCAGGGCATCGTGGACGGTCGTTCGGGCATCGGCCCGATCACCAATTTCGACGCTTCGGCCTTCGCCACCCGCATTTCGGGCGAGGTGAAGGGCTTCGATCCCACGCAGTGGATCGCGCCGAAGGACGTCAAGAAGATGGACCCCTTCGTGCACTACGGCGTCGCCGCCGCGATGATGGCGCTTGCCGACGCCGGGCTGGACGTCGCGGCCGACGATCCCGAGCGCATCGGCGTCGCCATCGGCGCCGGCATCGGCGGCCTGAAGGGCATCGAGGAAACCACCATCAGGTTCCACGAGGGCGGCCCGCGCAAGATTTCGCCGTTCTACGTGCCGAGCACCATCATCAACATGATCGCCGGCCAGGTCTCGATGATGACCGGCGCCAAGGGGCCGAACATCGCAGCGGTTACCGCCTGCACCACGGCCACGCACAACATCGGCCTGGCGATGCGCATGATCCAGTACGGCGACGCCGACGCGATGATCGCCGGCGGCGCCGAGTTCGCCACCACCCCGACTTCGCTCGGCGGCTTCTGCGCGATGAAGGCGCTGTCGACCCGCAACGACGACCCGCAGCGCGCCTCGCGCCCCTGGGACGAGGGCCGCGACGGCTTCGTCATGGGCGACGGCGCCGGCGTGCTGGTGATCGAAGAGTATGAGCGCGCAAAGGCGCGTGGCGCGCGCATCTACGCCGAACTCGCCGGCTTCGGCATGAGCGGCGATGCGTACCACATGACCGCGCCCAGCGAGAACGGCGAGGGTGGCGCGCGCTGCATGGTGGCCGCGATCCGTGATGCCGGCATCGACCCGTCCGCGGTCGGCTACATCAACGCCCACGGCACCTCCACGCCGGCCGGCGATCTGGCCGAAACCATGGGCATCAAGAGCGTGCTCGGCGCGCACGCGCGCAAGGTGATGGTCAGCTCGACCAAGTCGATGACCGGCCACCTCCTGGGCGCCGCTGGCGGCGTGGAGGCGGTGTTCTCGGCGATGGCGCTGCATACCGGCGTGATCCCGCCGACCATCAACCTCGACAATCCGTCCGAAGGCTGCGACCTCGACTACGTGCCGCACACCGCGCGCGAGCAGCAGGTCGAGGTGGCGATGTCGAATTCGTTCGGCTTCGGCGGCACCAACGGCAGCCTCGTCTTCCGCCGCATCTGAGCACGGTGCCGCCGCAGGGCGGCGGAACCCGCATATGACCAACGTCCGCGCGCTGGCGCACGGCCTCGACCTGCTCGCGCTGCAGCGCCGTGCGCCCGCACGCTATCCGCTGCTGCTCGAATCCGTGGCCTCGGGCACCGCACTCGGGCGCTGGGACATGCTGCTCGTGGCCGACGGCGCGCGCATCACGCTCGGTCGCGACGGCAGCACGCGGCGCAGCGACGGCACGCCTGCCGAGGGCACGTCTGCTGAGGACGTGCCTGCGGACGGAACGCTCGCAGGCAGCACGCCCGCGGGTGATGACTTCCTGCGTACCCTCGACGCCGACTGGGGCGCATTGCGCCGGCCGCGCGCGCCTTCGCCGTGGCCCTTCCAGGGCGGTTGGGCGCTGCTGCTGGGCTATGAGCTTGGCGCGCAGGTGGAGCCGGTGCTGCGCCTGCCGCCCGCGCCGGGTGTGCTGCCCGTGGCCGTGGCCTGCCGCTGCCCGGCTGCGGTGCTGCGCGACCGGGTCAGCGGCGACACCGTGCTGCTGGCGGAAGCCGGCGCGGAGGCGTTGCTGGAGGACGTGCTGGCCGACATCGCGGCGGCCCCGCATCCGCTCGCACCGCATGCCGACGCCACCGCCACCGCGCCGCACTGGCCGGCGCTGCTCGAGTGCCGCGAAGACCCCGATGCCGACTACCTCGCCGCCGTCGCCCGCGCGCTCGAATACATCCGCGCCGGCGACGTGTTCCAGGTGAACCTCTCGCGGGGCTGGCTGGCGCGTTTCGACGCGCCGCTGGCACCCGCCGCGCTGTACGAACGCCTGCGCCGCGCCAACCCGGCGCCGTTCGCCGGCCTGTTCGATCTCGGCGATGACGGCGCGGTGGTCAGCGCCTCGCCCGAGCGACTGGTGTCGGTGCGCGGCGACCTGGTCGAGACCCGGCCGATCGCCGGCACCCGGCCGCGGCTTCCGGGTGACGACGATGCCGAGCGCATCCGCGAGATGGTCGGCCATGCCAAGGAGCGCGCCGAGCACGTGATGCTGGTCGACCTCGAGCGCAACGACCTCGGCCGCGTCAGCCGCGCCGGCAGCGTCGAGGTCGACGAACTGATGGTGGTGGAGAGCTATGCCCACGTGCACCACATCGTGAGCAACGTACGCGGCCGCCTGCGCGCCGATGCCACGCCCGGGGAGGTGCTGCGCGCGGTGTTCCCCGGCGGCACGATCACCGGCGCGCCGAAGGTGCGCTGCATGGAGATCATCGCCGGGCTGGAGGGCGTCGGCCGCGGCGCCTATACCGGCGCCATGGGCTGGCTCGACCGCAGCGGCGACATGGACCTCAACATCCTGATCCGCAGCGCCGAGGTCGGCGGCGACGTGCTGCGCTTCCGCACCGGCGCCGGGATCGTGGCCGATTCGGATCCCGCGCACGAACTCGACGAGACCCGCGCCAAGGCCCGCGGCATGCTGCAGGCCATCGGTGCCTGACCGGCGCCGCGGCGGGCACGGTATCCTTCGGCGCATGCATTCCGACCGCCATCGCCACACCGCCGGGCGCGCGCCATGAAGGCGTTCAAGCGCATCGTCCTCGTCCTGTTCCTGCTCTCGGCCATCGTCGCCGGCGCGGTGGGCTACCAGGCCTGGAGCAGCTACCAGCGCTTCGCCACCGGGCCGCTGCCGGGCGTTGCCGAGGGCGGCAACCTGATGGTCGAGCGCGGCGACACGCTGCGCAGCGTGGTCACGCGCCTGCGCGGGCAGGGCATCGACGCCGGCCGCGACCTCGAATGGCGCCTGCTGGCGCGGCAGCTCGGCACCGACGGCCATATCCAGGTGGGCGAGTACGCGCTGGAGCCCGGCATCACCGCCAGGCAGCTGCTCGAGCACATGCGCGACGGCAAGGTGGTGCACCACCGCTTCACCATCGTCGAGGGCTGGAACATCCGCGAGCTGCGCGCCGCGCTGGCCCGCGCCACGCCGCTGGTGCAGACCCTGCACGAGGTCGATGACGCCGCGCTGATGGCGACGCTGGGCCGCGAGGGCGTGCATCCCGAGGGCCGCTTCCTGCCCGAAACCTACGCCTATGACCGCGGCGACAGCGACGTCGACCTGCTGCGCCGCGCCGCCGCCGACCTCGACCGCTCGCTCGCTGCCGCCTGGCAGGCGCGCGCCGACGACCTGCCGATCGACACGGCTGACGAGGCGCTGGTGCTGGCCTCGATCGTGGAGAAGGAAACCGGCATCGCCGAAGAGCGGCCGATGATCGCCGGCGTGTTCACCCGCCGGCTTCGCATCGGCATGCGCATGCAGACCGACCCGACCGTGATCTACGGCATGGGCAGCGGCTACGACGGCAACATCCGCCGCCGCGACCTGCTTGCCGACACGCCCTACAACACCTATACCCGCGACGGCCTGCCGCCGACGCCGATCGCGATGGTCGGCGCCGCCGCGCTGCGGGCGGCCACGCAGCCGGAGGAGACCGACGCGCTGTACTTCGTCGCCATCGGCGACGGCAGCGGCCGCCACGTGTTCTCGCCCACGCTCGAGGCGCACAACGCCGCCGTGCGCCAGTACGTGCAGCGCTACCGCGAACAGCACGGGCCGCGATGAGCGGGCTGTCGATGAGCGTGGTGCCCATGCATCCGCGCCTGGTGTCGCTGGAAGGCGGCGAGGGCGCCGGCAAGACCACGGTGCTGGCCGCGCTGCGTGACGCGCTCATGGCCGACGGCGGCGAAGTGGTGGTCACGCGCGAACCCGGCGGCACGCCGCTGGCGGAGAAGATCCGCGACCTGCTGCTGCACCCCGGTGACGAGGCCGTGGCCGCGGAGACCGAGCTGCTGCTGATGTTCGCCGCCCGCGCGCAGCACGTGCGCGCGACCGTGCAGCCAGCGCTTGCGCGCGGTGCCTGGGTGCTGTGCGACCGTTTCACCGATTCCAGCTATGCCTACCAGGGCGGCGGTCGCGGCCTGGACGTGGACTTCATCGCCGACCTCGAACGCCGCGTGGTCGGCGTCCGCCCCGGACTGACGCTGCTGCTCGATATCGACGTGGCCCAGGGCCGCGCGCGCATCCGCAGCCGTGATCCGCAGCCCGACCGCATCGAGCGCGAGCGTGACGCGTTCTTCGAGCGCGTGCGCGCGACCTTCCTTGCGCGCGCCGCGGCCGAGCCAGGGCGTTTCCGCGTGGTCGACGCTTCGCGCCCGGTGGACGACGTCGTGGCGGCGGCGCTTGCCGCGCTGCGCGCATCGCGGAGCGCGGCATGAGCTTCGACGCGCCGCTCGCGCCCTGGCAGCAGCGGGTGTACGACCACGCCGCCGCCGCGCTCGATGGCGGACGCATGGGCCACGCGCTGCTGTTCACCGGGCCGGCCATGCTCGGCAAGCGCGCGGTCGCCGAACGCCTCGCCGCGCGCGTGCTGTGCCAGGCGACGGATGGCACGGCGCGGCCCTGCGGTCAGTGCCGCCCCTGCGTGCTGTACCGCTCGCGCTCGCAGAAGGATCCGCTGGAACATCGTCCCGACGGCTCGCTGTCGCAGCCTTGGGGGCACCCGGGACACCCGGACGCCATTTTCGTTGGCCATGCCTGGCGCCACACACCATCGCCGCCGCGGCAGATGGCGGTGATCCCGGTCGACCAGGTGCGCGAGCTCTCGGCGCGCCTCAACACCACGCCGCAATACGGCAGTGCGAAGGTCGCGATCATCGATCCCGCCGACGACATGAACGGTGCCGCTGCCAACGCGCTGCTCAAGACCTTGGAAGAGCCGGTGCCCGGGCGCTACCTGTGGCTGCTGAGCGCCAACCCGGCGCGCCTGCCGGCGACCATCCGCAGCCGCTGCCAGCGGCTCGAGTTCCGCCTGCCGCCGGTCGATGAAGCCGCGGCATGGCTGCAGGCGCAGGGCCATGCGCCTGCAGTCGCGACCGAAGCCCTTGGCGCGGCGCGCGGCCATCCCGGCCTGGCCGACGCATGGCTGCGCGACGGCGGCATGGCGCTGCGTCGCGAGGTTGCCGCGGACCTGGCCAAGGTCGCATCCAACGCGGCCTCGCCGCTGGAGGTCGCCAAGGCCTGGACCGCGGACGAATCGGCGATGCAGCGGCTGCTGCACGCCGCCGACCTGTCGCGCGACCACGCCGCCGGCTTGACCGATCCCGCGGGAATCCGGAAGCTGGCGGCCTGGTTCGACGCCGCCAATCGCACCCGCGAACTGCTGCGCAGCACGGTCCGCGCCGATCTCGCGGTGGTGGACCTGCTGCTCGCATGGCGCGACGCGGCGGGCGACAAGGCAAGGGGAGTCACGCGATGAGTGCAACCGGCGGCGGCGCGCGGCAGGGCATCCTGTCACTGGCAGTCAAGGACAAGGCCCAGCTGTACGCGGCCTACATGCCCTATCTCAAGCACGGCGGCATCTTCGTGCCGACCACGCGGCGCTATTTCATCGGCGACGAAGTCTTCGTGCTGCTGACCCTGCCCGAGTCCAGCGAGCGCCTGCCGGCCGCGGGCAAGGTGGTCTGGGTGACCCCGCCCGGCGCCCAGGGCAACCGCACCGCCGGCATCGGCGTGCAGTTCGCCGACACCGCCGAGGGCGAGAACGTGAAGGGCAAGATCGAAACCCTGCTCGCCGGCAGCCTCACCGCCGAGAAGCCCACGCACACCATGTAGGCGCAGCTGCAGCTGCGATCTCATACCGAAACTGTAGGAGCAGCTATAGCTGCGATCTCCGGAATCTCACAGCCCGGACCTGTAGGAGCAGCTATAGCTGCGACCCGGGTTCTGCCTGGAACCGATCGCAGCTATAGCTGCTCCTGCAGGGGATGCAGGTCGGCTTTCGCAGCTATAGCTGCTCCTACAAAAGCGGTCGGGTTCCTGTCAGCGCCGCAGGGCTGGCGAATCCCAGCCCGGCCGCGGCGCAAACCGGTCGCCGTGCGTTGCCTGCAGCGCCTTCAAGCGCAGCAACAGGGCGTCAGCCCCCGATTCGCGCACGTACTGGATCGGGCCACCCCGGAAGGGTGCGAAGCCGGTGCCGAAGATCACGCCCGCATCCAGCAGGTCGCCGTCGGCCACCACGCCTTCGTGCAGGGCCGCCACCGCCTCGTTGACCAGCGGCAGGATCAGGCGATCCTCGAGGTCGGCCGGTACCCTGTAGTCCTTCGGCACGTCCGGCTTCTTCGCCTTGCCGTTTTCCCAGGCATACAGGCCCTGGCCGTCCTTCTTGCCGCGCTTGCCCATTTCGGGCGGCGTCGCCAGCGATGCCGGGATCGGCAGGCCGAGGAAGGGCGCGAGCTCCGCGCCGACGCCTGCGGCCACGTCCAGGCCGACGGTGTCGATCAGTTCGATCGGACCCATCGGCATGCCGAACTTCACCGCCGCCCTGTCGATCACCGCGCCCGGGATGCCTTCGGAATACGCGGTCGCGGCCTCGAGCATGTACGGGAACAGCAGGCGGTTGACCAGGAAGCCCGGCGTGCCGGCCACCGGTACCGGCAGCTTGTCGATCGCCTTGCAGAACGCGGCCAGGCGGCGCTCGGTGTCGGCGTCCATCGCATCGTGGCGCACGATCTCCACCAGCGGCATCAGCGCCACCGGGTTGAAGTAGTGCAGGCCGGCGAACTGCGCCGGGCGCGCGAGACCGGTGCGCAGTTCGTCCAGCGGGATCGACGAGGTGTTGGTGGTGAGCAGGGCGTCGGCCTTGAGCTTCGGCTCCACGCCCGCGTACAGCGCGCGCTTGGCCTGCGGCTGTTCGATGATCGCCTCGATCACCAGATCAGCGCCGGCCACGCCGTCGCCGGCCAGGTCCGACTTCAGTCGCGCCGCGACCTCCGGCCGCTTCGCATCGACCTTGACCTTCTTCGCGAACAGCTCCTGCGCACGCGCCAGCGCCGTGTCGATATAGCCCTGCTCGCGATCCTGCAGCGTGACATCGAAGCCCTTCAGTGCCGCCCACGCGGCGATGTCGCCGCCCATCACCCCGGCGCCGACCACGTGCACGCGCTGGATGCCGCTGTCCTTTCCGCCAAGCGCCTTCAGCCGCTCCTGCAGGAAGAACACCCGCGTCAGGTTGCGCGCGGTCGGCGTGCCCGCCAGTTTCACCACCGATTTGCGCTCGGCGGCCAAACGGTTCTGGATGCCCCCGCCCGTGCGCCGCCAGGTCTCGATCAGCGCGTAGGGCGCGGGATAGTGCTCCTTGCGGGCCTTGCGCGCGACCTGCTTGACCAGCATCGGCGCCATCAGCTGCCGCACCGGCCCGAGGTTGGTCAGCCAACCGGTGAAGCGCTGCTTGAGCGGGCGCACCACGCCCTTGAGCGCGAGCTCGGCCGCGGCGTCCACCAGCTGCGCCGGCTCCACCACCTGGTCGACCAGGCCGATGTTCTTCGCCGCCGATGCCGACAGCGTGCGTCCGCTCAGCATCATGTCCATCGCAGCCGGCGTGCCCACCAGGCGCGGCAGGCGCACGCTGCCGCCCCAGCCGGGATAGATGCCCAGCTTCACTTCGGGCAGGCCGATGCGCGTGGAAGGGTCGTTGCTGGCCACGCGGTAGCGGCAGGCCAGCGCGATCTCGGTGCCGCCGCCCATGCAGAAGCCGTGGATCGCGGCCACCGTGGGGCAGGGCAGTTCGGCCAGGCGCTGGAAGGCCTGCTGGCCGCGGCGGATGGAATCGCCGATGGTGCCCTTGGCGTCGAACTCGGCGAACTCGCGGATGTCCGCCCCGGCGATAAAGCCCTTCGCCTTCCCCGAGCGCAGCACCAGTGCCTTGGGCGGGTCGAGCGCCAGCCGCTCGAGCAGGGCGTCGAGTTCGACCAGGACATCCTGGGCGAAGGTGTTCACCGACTCGCCCAAACGGTCGAACGTGAGCAGGACAACGCCGTCTGTGCGCTGCTCCGCCTGCCAGTGGCTGAAGCGCAGACCATCGAGGCCAGGAATCATGCGGAACCATCCGTGCGGGTACGGGGGAATTGCCTATGATCCAGAGTCTGTTTCACCGGCGTCAAATGGCCCGCGTCGGGGCATCCGGCTTGCACGCGGCTGAACGCGACCCCAGATGATCCTGCAGCAGGGAACTTTTGCCCTGCGTGAAGGTCATATCCGGTCCCTAGGGCCGGTCCCGAGGAGAGCACCGGCCGATGGCTGAAATCGACAATCCACAGCTCGACCAGGACCTTGTCCGCCGCGTCCAGGAAGGGGACATGGCGGCGTTCGACCTGCTGGTGCGCAAGTACCAGCATCGCGTGGCCGCCGTGGTGGCGCGCTACGTGCGCGACTGGAGCGAGTGCCAGGACATCGCACAGGAAACCTTCATCCGCGCCTATCGCGCGATCGGCAGCTTTCGCGGCGACGCGCAGTTCTCTACCTGGCTGCACCGGATCGCGGTCAACACCGCCAAGAACCACCTGGTCGCGCACAGCCGCCGTCCGCCCACCGATGACATCGAGGTCAGCGACGCCGAGCACTTCGACTCCGCCACCGCCCTGCGCGACAACGACACGCCGGAGCGCGAGCTGATGCGCCAGCAGATGGAACAAACGGTGCTGCGCGCGGTCCAAGCACTGCCCGAGGAGTTGCGCACGGCCATCACCCTGCGCGAAGTCGAAGGCCTGAGCTACGAGGAGATCGCCACGCGCATGGACTGCCCCATCGGTACCGTCCGCTCGCGCATCTTCCGCGCCCGCGAGGCGATCGACGTCGAGCTCGAACCCCTGATGGATACCGGATCCGCGCCCGCACGCGCGGCGCGATGAGCACACTGATGACCCACGACTACGACAACATCGATTTCGAACCGGCGCCGCCGGACAAGCTCTATGCCCACAACCGCCGGCAGCTGTCGGCGATGCTGGACGGCGAGCTGTCACCCGACCAGGCGCGCTTCATGCTGCGTCGCCTCCAGCACGACGGCGAGCTAGCCGCATGCTGGGAGCGCTGGCAGGTCAGCGGCGACGTCTTGCGCGGCCGCGGGCATGCCCTGCTGCCGGCGGACTTCTCCAAGCGGGTGGCGGCTGCCATTGCCGCGCCCGCGGCTGCAGTGACCGCGCCCGCGGCCGGGAACGCGCGGCCGCGCCCGCCGCGCCTGCTGCGCTGGGGCGGCGGCGCGCTGGCTGCCTCGGTCGCCCTGGTGGCCTTGTTCATGGCCCGGCAGATGCCCGACACCCAGGCACCGGAGCTGGCCACGGCCTCCAGTACGTCGATGTCCGCGCCGTCGCTTGTTGAAAGCGTTGCTGCAGCGGTTCCGCTCGCCCAGACCGCGGAGACAGACGGCGGCGTCGTTGAAGATCCCGCGCAGCCCGCATCCGCGACGGATGTCGGATCGGGCCTGCTCGCCGCCGCCGCGCCGCTGGCGGTCGCCGTGGCCGAGGTTCCCCGTCGCGCCGGTGATCGCGGCAGCACGCGCAGCCAGGCGCAGCGCGCCGCGCTTCGCCGCTCGCAGGCTGCCGCCGAAGCCCCGGTCCGGGCGGTTGCAACGGCACCGCGGCTGCCCGTGGCGCCGCTGGCACCCGCGATCGAGGTCCGGCAGACGCCGCAGCCGGCCGTTGATGCCGGGCTGCCGGTGCTGGCCGCAGCGCCTGCGACCACTGCGAGTGGCGACGCCCTGTTTGGCGCCCTGCCTGCCGCGGCCACGCGGCCCTGGCCCCGGGCCACGCTGCCCGGCCTGTCGGCCATGCAGCCGTTCGCGGCCGGCTACGGGCTTCAGCAGGCCGACAATTTCGCGCCGTTCCAGCCACGGCTGGAGACGCCGCGTGCGTCAGGCGTTCAACTTCCCGATCACCAAGTCGAGGCCGATCCCCGATGAAAACCCCCGTCTTTGCGCTGGCCCTGGTCGCCCTGACTGCAGCCGGTACCGCCGCGGTCGTGATTCCGGCCGCCACCGCGCAGTCACAGGGCCAGGCTCCGGCTCCGGCTGCAGTGTCCGCGCCGCCATCGGCGCCGCTGGTCACCGGCCTGCCGGACTTCACCCGCCTGGTCGATCGTGTCGCGCCGGCGGTGGTCAACATCGAAGTCACCATCGACGCCCGCGGCAGCCGCCAGGCGCAGGCGATGCCCGATGACATGCCCGAGTTCTTCCGCCGCTTCTTCGGTCCCGGCACGCCGTTCCCGGGCGCGCCGCAGGATCCGGGCGCCGGCCGTGGCGGCGTGTCGATGGGCAGCGGCTTCCTGATCTCCGGCGACGGCTATGTGATCACCAACCACCACGTGGTCGATGGCGCGAGCGATGTCCGGGTGACGCTGCCCGACCGCCGCGGATTCAGCGCCGAGGTGATCGGCAGCGACGAGCAGTCCGACGTCGCCGTGCTGAAAATCGACGCCAAGGACCTGCCCTTCCTGCGCGCCGGCGACGCCAACAGCGTCAAGCCGGGGCAGTGGGCGGTGGCGATCGGTTCGCCGTTCGGCTTCGACCAGTCGGTCACCGCCGGCATCGTCAGCGCCGTCGGCCGCGCCAACCGCTATTCCAACCAGCGCTACGTGCCCTTCATCCAGACCGACGTCGCGATCAACCGCGGCAACTCCGGCGGCCCGCTGCTCAACACCAGCGGCGAGGTGATCGGCATCAACTCGCAGATCTTCTCCAACTCCGGCGGCTACATGGGCGTCAGCTTCGCGATCCCGATCGACGTGGTGATGAACGTGGCCGAGCAGCTCAAGGACACCGGCCTGGTGCGCCGCGGCCAGATGGGCGTGCAGGTGCAGGAGATCCGGCCCGACGACGCCAAGGGCCTCGACCTGCCCGACATCCGCGGCGCGCTGGTCGCCGACGTGGTCCAGGGCGGCGCGGCCGAGAAGGCCGGCATCGAGCGCGGCGACGTGATCCGCGAGGTCGACGGCGTCCCCGTCAACCAGTCCAGCGACGTGCCGCCGATGATCGGCGCCAAGCCACCGGGCAGCAAGGTCCGGGTCAAGATCTGGCGCGAAGGGCGCACCCGCGACATCAGCCTGACCCTGGGCGAGCTTGACGAAGGCATCGCGGGGGCGGGTTCGCGCCCGACGGCGCGGCCGCCGGCGGCGCAGCAGAGCAATCCCCTGGGCCTGGTCGGCAGCGAGCTGAGCGCCGAGCAGCGCCGCCGGCTGGACCTCAAGCCGGACGAGGGCGTGGCCGTGGCGCGCGTTGAAGGACTCGCTGCGCGCAGCGCCGGCATCCAGCCGGGTGACGTGATCCTGCAGGTCGGCCGCGTGAACGTGGCCACCCCGGCCGCGCTCGACCGCGAGCTGGGCAAGGTCAAGGCCGGAGAAACGGTCATGCTGCTGGTCCGCAACCGCAGCGGCGGAACGCAGTTCATCGCGGTGACGCCCCGCGAGAGCGCGGAGTAAGGGTCGCCACGACTCCCGTGGGAGGGGCCACAGCCGCGATTGCGGGACCGACTTTGTGGGAGCGGCCATGGCCGCGATGCTTGTTGCCGCCATGGTCGCAAACCCATCGCCGCTATAGCGGCTCCCACAGGAGCCGAGTCCGGCCACTGTGGAGCGGCCCCGGCCGTAATGTGGGAAGCGGCCACGGCCGCAATCTGGGAGCGGCCACCGCCGCATTGTGGGAGCGGCTATAGCCGCGATTGCACTTTCCGGGGATTCCCCATCACGGTGCTCGCCGCCATAGCGCGCTCTGCACGGGCCGCGGCGGCTCGCAGCGGCTGTGCGACAATATCCCGTTCGACGATCCGGCCCGACGTGGGCCACCAGACTGCCGCCCATGCCCCCCGATCCGATGCGGAACATCCGCAACTTCTCCATCATCGCCCACGTCGACCACGGCAAGTCGACGCTGGCCGACCGAATCATCCAGCTCTGCGGCGGCCTCACCGCGCGCGAGATGGAAGCGCAGGTGCTCGACAACAACCCGATCGAGCGCGAGCGCGGGATCACCATCAAGGCGCAGTCGGTGTCGGTGCCGTACACGGCCCGCAACGGCGAGACCTACCACCTCAACTTCATCGACACCCCCGGCCACGTCGACTTCAGCTATGAAGTCAGCCGATCGCTGGCCGCCTGCGAGGGCGCGCTGCTGGTGGTCGACGCCGCCCAGGGCGTCGAGGCGCAGTCGGTCGCCAACTGCTACACCGCGGTCGAGCAGGGCCTGGAAGTGATCCCGGTGCTCAACAAGATCGACCTGCCCACCGCCGACATCGAGCGCGCCAAGGCCGAGATCGAAGCGGTGATCGGCATCGACGCCACCGACGCGGTGGCGGTCAGCGCCAAGACCGGCTTGAACGTGGAGGAGGTGCTGGAAGCGATCGTCCACCGCATCCCGCCGCCCGTGCCGCGCGACACCGACAAGCTGCAGGCGCTGATCATCGACTCCTGGTTCGACAACTACCTGGGCGTGGTCTCGCTGGTGCGGGTGATGCAGGGCGAGATCAAGGCCGGCGCCAAGATGCTGGTGATGTCCACAGGCCGCACCCACCAGGTCGACAAGGTCGGGGTGTTCACGCCGAAGCGCAAGGAAACCGCGGCGCTTCGCGCGGGCGAGGTGGGCTGGATCAACGCGTCCATCAAGGACGTGCACGGCGCGCCGGTCGGCGACACGCTCACGCTCGCCAACGATCCGGCGCCGCACCCGCTGCCCGGCTTCCAGGAGATGCAGCCGCGGGTGTTCTCCGGCCTGTTCCCGGTCGACGCCGACGACTATCCGGACCTGCGCGAGGCGCTGGAAAAGCTGCGCCTCAACGACGCCGCGCTGCGCTTCGAGCCGGAGAGTTCCGAGGCCATGGGCTTCGGCTTCCGCTGCGGCTTCCTCGGCATGCTGCACATGGAGATCGTGCAGGAGCGGCTCGAGCGCGAGTACGACCTCAACCTGATCAGCACCGCGCCGACCGTGGTCTACGAAGTGCTGATGACCGATGGCGAGGTGATGTCGCTCGACAATCCGGCCAAGCTGCCGCCGTCCAACAAGATCGAGGAAGTGCGCGAGCCGATCATCCGCGCCAACATCCTCACGCCGCCGGATTACGTCGGCAACGTGATCACCCTGTGCGAAGAGAAGCGCGGCAGCCAGGTCGGCATCAACTACCTCGGCAGCCAGGTGCAGATCAGCTACGAGCTGCCGATGGCGGAAGTGGTGCTGGATTTCTTCGACCGCCTGAAGTCGGTGAGCCGCGGCTACGCTTCGCTGGATTACCACTTCGTGCGCTTCGACGCCGGTCCCTTCGTGCGCGTGGACACGCTGATCAACGGCGACAAGGTCGACGCGCTGTCGATCATCGTCCACCGCAGCCACGCCGACCGCCGCGGCCGCGACCTGACCGACCGCATGAAGGACCTGATCCCGCGGCAGCAGTTCGACGTCGCGATCCAGGCCGCCATCGGCTCGCAGATCATCGCCCGCAGCTCGGTCAAGGCGCTGCGCAAGAACGTGCTGGCCAAGTGCTACGGTGGCGATATCAGCCGCAAGAAGAAGCTCCTGGAAAAGCAGAAGGAAGGCAAGAAGCGCATGAAGCAGGTCGGGCGCGTCGAGATCCCGCAGGAAGCCTTCCTCGCGGTGCTCCAGGTGGACAACAAGTGATGGCGGCCAACGGGCGTGCCACGGGCGAGGTGCGCGCATGATGAAGTGGTTCGAACTCGGGCTGGTCATCCTGACCTTCGCCTCCGGCATCATCTGGCTGCTTGACCGGCTGTTGTTCGCCAAGGCGCGCAACGCGCGTGCAGGCCTTCTGGACGAGGGCAGGGAACCGGTGGTCGTCGACTACGCGCGCGCCTTTTTCCCGATCCTGCTGGTGGTGCTGGTGCTGCGCAGCTTCATCGCCGAGCCCTTCCGCATTCCTTCCAGCTCGATGATGCCGACCCTGCTGATCGGCGACTTCATCCTGGTCAACAAGTTCGCCTACGGCCTGCGCCTGCCGGTCAACAACAAAAAGGTGGTCGAGATCGGCCTGCCCGAGCGCGGCGACGTGGTCGTGTTCCGCCCGCCTGCGCACCCGGACCAGGACTGGATCAAGCGCGTGGTCGGCCTGCCCGGTGACCGGATCGCGTATACCGACAACGTCCTGTACGTGAACGGCGAGCCGGCGGCCTACCAGCCGGTCGGCGCGTACGTGGGCAAGGGCCGGGGCGAGGAAATGACCGGTGCGACCCTGCTGGTCGAGGACCTGGGCACCGGTCCGCACGAAGTGCTGGAGATCGAGAGCCCGATGTTCGCCAACCACGGCGTCGGCGAATGGACCGTGCCCGCGGGCGAATATTTCGTGATGGGCGACAATCGTGATAGAAGCGACGACAGCCGCTTCTGGGGCACGTTGCCGGAGGCGCAGCTGCGCGGCAAGGCGTTCCTGGTGTGGATGAACTTCGACAGCGCCGCCGGTGGCGTCGACTTCAAGCGCATCGGCACCCGCCTGTGACCACGGCGGCACCGGCCGGCGCGACAATCAAGGCATCGCGGACCAAGGGGAGAGGGGCAATGAGGAATTCACAACGCGGCATCACCCTGCTCGGATTCATCATCGTGCTGGCGGTCGTGGGCCTGTTCGCCTACGTCGGCATGAAGCTGTTCCCGATGTATTCGGAGTACTACAGCGTGCGCTCGGCGATGAAGGGGCTGGCCAACGAGCCGGGCATCGCCAATACCGACCCGCGCAAGATCCAGGACCTGTTCTTCCGCCGGCTGTACATCAGCTACTCGGAGAACGTGAAGCCGGAGCACGTCAAGCTCAAGCGCGTGGGCGCCGGCTGGCAGATGGACGTCAAGTACGAGGTCCGCAAGGAGCTGATCGGAAACCTGGACGTGGTCGGCAAGTTCGAGTCCACGCAGATGCTGACCAGGGCCGGTGCGGTCGATTGATGCCCCCGCGCGCATCGCGGGACACGTGTTCCGCGATCCCGCGCTCCTGGCGCAGGCGCTGACCCACCGCAGCGCCGGCGCACCGCACAACGAACGCCTGGAGTTCCTAGGCGACGCCCTGGTCGGGCTGATCGTGGCCGAGGCGCTGTACCTGCGCTGGCCCAGGGCCGACGAAGGCGCGATGACCCGCGCCCGCGCCGAGATGGTGCGCGAGTCGTCGCTGGCGCGGATCGCGCGCACGCTTGAACTCGGCGCCCGCATCACGCTGGGCCCGGGCGAGATGAAGTCCGGCGGGCATCGCCGCGACTCGATCCTCTCCGACGCGCTCGAAGCCGTGGTCGGCGCGATCTACCTCGACGCCGGCTTCGACGCCTGCTGCGCCGCCGTGCTGCCCTGGTTCGAACCCGAGATCGACGGCCTCCCGGCCGGCGGCATCGGCAAGGACCCCAAGACCCGGCTGCAGGAGTGGCTGCAGGCGCGGCAACGTCCGCTGCCGAGCTATGAACTGCTGACCGAAGGTGGCGAGGAGCACGCGCGGATCTTCCTGGTCCGCTGCCAGCTCAGCGATCCCGCGACCGACGCCGAAGGCAGCGGCAGCTCCCGCCGCGCCGCAGAACAGGAGGCCGCGTCCGCGGTGCTCGCCCAATTGGAACCAGCAAAGCCATGAACACCCAAGCCACCAGCCGCAGCGGCGCGATCGCCATCGTCGGCCGGCCCAACGTCGGCAAGTCGACCCTGGTCAACGCGCTGGTGGGCGCCAAGGTCAGCATCGTCTCCAACCGCCCGCAGACCACGCGCCACCGGCTGCTCGGCATCGCCACGTTCCCCGGCGGCCAGCTGCAGCTGGTCGATACCCCCGGCATCCACCGCGGCGAGCGCAGGCAGTCGGCGACGGCCATGCACCGGATGATGAACCGTGCCGCGCGCGGCGCCGTGGAAGGCGTGGACGCGGCCGTGCTGGTGGTCGAGGCCGGCCGCTGGGACGATGAAGACGGCCTGGCCTACGAGGCCCTGCGCGAGGCCAACGTGCCGGTGGTGCTGGTGGTCAACCAGGTCGACCGCATCAAGGACAAGGCCAGCCTGCTGCCCTACCTGCAGAAGGCCACCGAGGGCCGCGAATTCGCCGGCGTGCATCCGGTATCCGCGCTGAAGCACACCGGCCTGGATGTGCTGGTGGCCGAGCTGTTGAAGCTGGTGCCCGAAGGCGAGCCCGCCTACGACGAGGACGCGATCACCGACAAGAGCCAGCGCTTCCTGGCAGGCGAGCTGCTGCGTGAGCAGCTGATGCGCCAGCTTGGCGCCGAGCTCCCGTATTCGACCACGGTCGAGATCGAGTCCTTCACCGAGGAGACCTCGAAGTCCGGTCCGCTGGTCCGCATCGGCGCCGTCATCTGGGTGGAGCGCGACGGCCAGAAGGCCATCGTGATCGGCAAGGGCGGCATGCGCCTGCGCGAAATCGGCACCAAGGCCCGGCTGTCGATGGAGCGCCTGTTCGATTCCAAGGTCTTCCTCGAGACCTTCGTCCGCGTACGCGCCGGCTGGTCCGACGACGAAGCCGCCCTGCGCACCCTGGGCTACGGCGACTAGCCACTCCCGCCCTGTAGGAGCAGCTATAGCTGCGATCGGCCTGGCCGAGATGCCGCCACTAAAGGCGTTCGCAGCTATAGCTGCTCCCACAAAGGCCGGAACCTACAATGGCGGGATGCGGATCCTCGGCGAACACGCCTATGTCCTCCACGCCAGGCCCTGGCGGGAAACCAGCCTGCTGGTCGAGGTCCTGTGCGCGGAGCACGGGCGCATCGGACTGGTCGCGCGCGGCGTGCGCGGGCCGAAGCGTCAGGCGCTGCGCGCGGCGCTGCAGCCGATGCAGCACATCCGCTTCGACGCGTTTCTCCGCGGCGAACTCGCCCAGCTGGCCACGGCCGAGGCGCTGGACGCCGCGCCGCGGCTGCAGGGCGACGCGATGCTGTCGGGCTTCTACGCCAACGAACTGATCCTGCGCCTGGCCCCGCGCCAGGATCCCCAGGCCGAGCTCTACGCCACCTACGGCGAGCTGCGCGCGCGCCTGGGCGCCGGCGAGCCCTTGGCCTGGACCCTGCGCCGCTTTGAACGCGACCTGCTGGATGCGCTCGGCGTTGGCATGGACTACGCGCACGAGGGCGACGGCAGCCGGGTGGATCCGGCCGCGCGCTATCGGCTGGACGCGGAGCAGGGACCGCTGCGGGTGCATGGCGATCGCGGTGGCGGCGATCGCGCGCGCAGCGCCACCGGACGCGCACTGCTGGCGCTGGCCGCGGACAGCGCGCCGCCGGCGGAGGACCTGGGCGGCCTGCGCCGGGTGATGCGCGAAGTGCTGCAGTCGCATCTCGGCGGACGGCCCCTGGCCTCGTGGCAGCTGCTGGGGGAACTCGGCCGGATGACCGCGACGCCCCTGCGTCAGGGCGACGGTGAGAGTTCCTGAGCCGCGGCGTCGAAGTGCGCGAGCGCCCCGGCCGAGGTCGGCGCGCGCTGGAGTGCGATCACCGCCTGCTCCAGCCGCGCCGCGCCGACGAATCCGCAGCTCGCGCGCAGGCGATGCAGGGCGTCCTGCATCGTCGCTTGGCCGCCGGACTGCCCCGCGGCCATGACCAGGCGATGGACGGCCGGCAGTTCGGCCAGGAACAGCTGGCGCAGGGCATCGACGTGCGCACGTTCGCCGTTGAGCGCGCGCAGCGCCGCGGCGTCGTCCCATGCCGATTCCGCGGGTCCATGTGCGGCCGCGTGTTCCGCGACCCCGGGTGCGGGCTCGGCGATGCGCGACGGCGTCCTGCCCGCCAGGGTTCCGGCAATCGCGGCGCGCAGCGCGGCCGCGGCCAGGGGCTTGACCAGCACCGCATCGAATCCCGCCTGGTGCAGGTACTGGTGGACATCGCCTTCGCGCGCGGCGGTGTGTGCGATCGCAGGCGTGGCCAGGCCCAGCGCCCGCAGGTCGGCCAGGAGGCCGGCTCCATCGCCGTCGGGCAGGTGGGCATCCACCAGCCAGAGCGCGTAGGCGATGTTGCTGGCCTGGGCGCGGGCGGCCGCGCGGGTTGCGACGATATCCACGCTGGCGGGCAGCGCTTCCGTGGCGGCCGCCAGGAAGGCGGCGGTGGTGGGGTCGTCCTCGACCAGCAGGATGCGGGGCTTCATCAAGGCGTGCACTCCTGTCGCTAATCTGACAGCCATGTCAGCGTGGATCTTACCCCTGCTTGGATTGTTCGCGCTGCTGCACGCCGGCGGCGCCGAGGCGCGCACGCTGACCGCGAGCGTGGCCGAGGTGTCGACGCCGGTCGCGACCCTGCACGACGTGGAAGTGCGGCTGGACTGGCCGGCGGGGGCGGACAGCGGCGACCTGCGCATCAGCGCCGGGCGCGCCGTGGCCCCGGATCTTGGCTATCGCTTCCACGCGCTGTCCTGGCGCTGCCCGCTGCGCCGCGACGGCGCCGAAGGCTGGCGCTGCGAGGGCGAAGTCCGCCAGGGACGTGGCGCGCCGCTGCGACTGGCGCTGGCACTGCCGCGTGGCGATATCCAGGCCGCGCTCTCCGGTGCCGGCGGCGCACGCCTGGCGCTGCTGCGCACGGAGGCGGAACCCGACCTGTTCGCCATCGACCTTGCGCGTGTTCCGGTGGCATGGGCACAGGCACTGGCGGCGCAGGCGTGGAGCGAGGTCCATCTTGGCGAGGGCCGCATCGACGGCAGCCTGCAGGCGCGCGTTCCCGACGCGGGGCCGCTGCGGCTGCAGGGTCGGCTGGCGCTTGCCGACGCCGCCTTCGACAGCACTGACGGCCGCGTTGCCGGTGCCGGGCTTGCCGCCGGCCTCGACTTCGACTGGCTGGCGCTCGATGACGGCCCGCTGCTGGCGCTCGATGGTGAGCTGCGCGGTGGCGAGCTGCTGCTGGGCAGCGGGTATTTCGTGCTCCCCGACGCAGCGTTGCCGCTGCACGCGCGTGCGCAGCGCGCAGGCGACGGCTGGGCGCTGACGGAATTTTCCGCCAGTGACCCGGGAGTACTCGAGGTCGGCGGCAGTGCGTTCCTGGGCGAAGGCGGCCTGCGCGATCTTGCGCTGTCGCTGCGCAGCGCCGACGTTTCGCTGCTGCCGGAGCGCTATCTCTCGGGCTGGCTAGGCGTCGCCGGCCTCGGCGGGCTGGCGATGTCGGGTGCCCTGGATATCGACCTGGCGCTGCGCGACGGCGTGCTGTCGACCTTCGACCTGCGGCCGCGTGCACTCGGCCTTGCCGCGCCCGCTGATCGCTTCCGCTTCGACGGCCTCGATGGTCGCGTCCACCTGGTATCCGAGGGCAGCGCGCAGAGCGAGCTGCAGTGGCGAAGCGGCGCACTCGGTGCGATCGCGCTCGGCGCGGCGCGGTTGCCGTGGCGGAGCAGCGGCGGAGAACTGCATCTGAGCGCGGCTGCCGACATCCCGCTGCTCGACGGGCGGCTCTCGGTGTCGGCGCTGCGCGTGCGCCCGCCCGGGCCGCACGGACCGTTGTTGATCGAAGGAGCACTCTCGGTCGAAACGCTGGACATGGCGCGGCTGATGCCGGCCCTCGGTCTGCCGGCGTTCCCGGGCACGCTGTCGGGCAGCATTCCAGGCGTGCGCTATGTCGGCGAGCGCCTGGATTTCGATGGCGGCCTGGTCATGCATGCGTTCGACGGCGAAGTGCGGGTGTCTTCGCTGGCGATGGAGCGGCCCTTCGGCGTCGCGCCCACACTGCTGGCCGACATCGGCTTCGACGGCCTGGACCTGCAGGCGCTGACCGGCGTGTTCGAAGTCGGCGGCATCAGCGGGCGGCTGCACGGCCAGGTCGAGGGCCTGCGCCTGGTCGACTGGGAGCCGGTGGCCTTCGATGCCGAGCTGCACACCGAGCCGCGCCGCGGCGTCCGCCAGCGGATCAGCCAGCGCGCGGTGCAGGACATCTCCAGCGTCGGCGATGCCTCGTTCACCGCCAGCCTGCAGGGCCAGCTGCTGGGGCTGTTCGACGACTTCGGCTACCGCCGCATCGGCCTGTCGTGCCGGCT
Organism: Luteimonas changyuni; assembly: GCF_039548395.1. Lineage (NCBI taxonomy): Bacteria > Pseudomonadati > Pseudomonadota > Gammaproteobacteria > Lysobacterales > Lysobacteraceae > Luteimonas > Luteimonas changyuni. The sequence continues at coordinate 6,045 of NZ_JBCLUZ010000031.1, read as the reverse complement.
GGTGAACGGCGTCTGCACGATGGCCGGCCTGCAGCCGCGCGGCAGCGGGTTTGTTATCGTCGAAGGGTCCGGGCTGCCGCGGCTGGACATCGTTGGTTTCAACCGGAGCGTCGACTGGGAAACCCTGGTCGAGCGCCTGGCCGCAGCAGGTTCCGGCGAGGTCTCGCCGGTGTTCGATTGACCCGTCCCAGGAGGACTGCATGCGTTCGTACACTTTGCCAATCGCCGCTGCGCTGGTGCTCACCGCCTGCGTCACCATCAACGTGTATTTTCCCGCGGCCGAGGCGCGCGAAGCCGCGCGCGAATTCGTGGAGAAGGTGATCGGGGACGAAGGCGCGACGCCGGCCGTTCCGGAGAGCGAGGGCCCCGCGAACGACGCCTCGGGCAATGACGTTCCCGGCGAGGGCGCGGGCGGCATGGCGCTGCTTCCGGCCGACGGGCCGCGCCGGGTCGCCTTCGACCCGTGGATGCTGCTGGGCATCGCGCCAGCGCACGCACAGGCGCCGGACATCAGCATCCGCACCCCGGCGATCCAGGCGATCCAGCAGCGGATGGAATCGCGCTTCACATCGACCCTGCGCCCGCACTTCGACAGCGGCGCGCTCGGCTTCGGCAGCGACGGCCTGCTGGTGGTGCGTGACGCGGCCAGGCTGCCGCTCAAGGACCGCGTGGCGGTGAACGCAGCGGTGGCCGACGACAACCGCGACCGCAACGCCGTCTATCGCGAGATCGCCGTGGCCAACGGCCATCCCGAATGGGAGTCGCAGATCCGCGACGTGTTCGCGAAGCAGTGGGTCGCGAGCGCGCGCTCTGGCTGGTGGTATCAGCAGGGCGGCTCCTGGCGGCAGAAGTAACACCTTGTGGGAGCGGCTATAGCCGCGATCATCCTCCAACCGGCCATGCCCTTGATCGCGGCCATAGCCGCTCCCACGACAGCGGTCGCGGCTATGGCCGCGCCCGCAAGGTCAGAATGGGGGTTCGATAAACTGTTCCGGGTATTTTTCATTGGCACGCATTGACAGGACTCCGTTCGAGGCCGACATCCTCGAACTTGGCGCCGACGGCCGCGGCATTGCCCGCCGGCCCGAAGGACATCCGCACGCCGGCAAGCTCGTGCATATCGCCGGCACGCTGGCCGGCGAGCGGGTGCTGGCGGTGCAGACGCGTCGCGCGCGCCGCTTCGACGAGGCCGAAGTCGTGGAGGTGCTGCTGGCCGCGCCCGAACGCGTCAAGCCGGCCTGCCCGCACTTCGGCACATGCGGCGCCTGCAGCCTGCAGCACATGGCCGGGGACCAGCAGATCGCCACCAAGGCGCGGATGCTGGCCGCGGACTTCGAGCACATCGGGCAGGTGCGGCCGGAGACGACGCTGCCGCCGCTCACCGCGAGCCCCTGGGGCTATCGCAGGAAGGGGCGGTTCTCGGTGCGGCGCGTGGAGAAGAAGGACAGGACCCTGGTCGGCTTCCGCGAGCGCGATGCGCGCTTTGTCGCCGAACTGGGCGAATGCCACACCCTGGTTCCGCAGCTCGGCAGCCGCCTCGGGGCGCTCGCCGCCCTGGTCGACGGCATGGACGCGCGCAGTGCGATCCCGCAGATCGAGTTCGCGGCCGGCGACGAGGCCACCGCGCTGGTGTTCCGCCACCTTGAGCCGCTCGGCGAGCGTGACCGCTCGGCGATCGCGGCGTTTGCGCAGGAGCACGATTTCGCCGTGTACCTGCAGCCGGGCGGGCTCGACACCGTGGCGCCGCTGTGGCCGGAAAATCCGAGGCTGTCGTTCCGTCTCGCCCCCTGGGACGTCGAGCTCGACTTCCAGCCGCTGGACTTCATCCAGGTCAACGCCGCGCTCAACGAATCGATGATCGCGCATGCGCTCGAACTGCTCGACGTGCAGCCGGGCGAGCGCGTGCTCGACCTGTTCTGCGGGCTGGGCAATTTCAGCCTGCCGCTGGGGCGGGTTGCCGATGAAGTCGTGGGTGTGGAGGGCGACGCCGGGCTGGTGGAGCGCGCGCGCGGCAATGCGGCGCGCAACGGCATGGCGCACGTGCATTTCCACATGGCCGACCTGACCACCGACCTGCGGGAGCAGCCCTGGATGAAGGCCGGCTTCGACAGGCTGCTGCTCGACCCGGCCCGCGCCGGCGCGCTGGAAGTGCTGCAGCAGCTGCCGCTGGACGGCCTGGAGCGGATCGTCTACGTCAGCTGCCATCCCGGATCGCTGGCACGCGACGCCGGCTACCTCGTCAACGAGCGCGGCTGGCAGCTGCGCGCCGCCGGCGTCATGGACATGTTCCCGCACACCGCCCACGTCGAATCCATCGCCGTCTTCGACCCGCCAGCTCCCGCCCAGCCCCTGCAGGAGCAGCCATAGCTGCGACCAGCCTCACCCCCCGCACCTGTGGGAGCGGCTATAGCCGCGATAAGCCTCACCCCCAACCTGTGGGAGCGGCTATAGCCGCGATAAGCCTCACCTTCACCTGTGGGAGCGGCTATAGCCGCGATAAGCTGTCTGGCCGGGATCGCAGCTATAGCTGCTCCTACAGAGGCGGGTCGCGGCTATAGCCGCTCCTACAAAGGCAGGTCGCGGCCATGGCTGCTCCTACAGAGGGTTGTGAAGGTTCATGGGCATCGAGATCGAACGGAAATTCATGGTGACCGGTGAGGCTTGGCGCGATGCGGCTCACGCGGTGATACCCATGGCCCAGGGTTACCTCAACGACCAGTCGTCGATGGACGAAGGGCGGCAGCGCGCTTCGGTGCGCGTGCGGCTCGAGGGCGATGGAGCATTCCTCAACATCAAGTCGCGCGAGCTAGGCCACACCCGGCAGGAGTTCGAATACCCGCTGCCCGTGAGCGAAGCCCGCGAGCTGCTCGCGCTGTGCGTCGGTGGCCTGGTGGAGAAGCACCGCCACCTGGTGCGCCACGGCGACCACCTGTGGGAAGTCGACGAGTTCCTCGGTGACAACGCCGGCCTGGTCGTGGCCGAGATCGAGCTCGAATCCGCCGGCGAGGCCTTCGAACACCCGCCGTGGCTGGGCGTCGAGGCCACCGACTGCCCCCGCTATTACAATCTGGCACTGGCCGCGCGGCCGTACTCGCTGTGGAGCGATGCGGAACGCGCGGGGCCGGCCGCCTGAGGAGAACCACCATGCTTGTCATCGGCATCGCCGGTACCGGATTGACCGCACAGGAACGCGACTGGCTGCAGCACGATGCCTGCGCCGGCGTGATCCTGTTCACCCGCAACTTCGCCTCGCGCGCGCAGGTGGCCGAACTGTCCGCCGCAATCCGCGAGGCCGCGCCGCGTCCGCAGCTCATCTGCGTCGACCAGGAAGGCGGCCGCGTGCAGCGCTTCCGCGAGGGCTACAGCGCGCTGCCGCCGCTGAATACCTTCGGCCGCGACTACGCACGCGACCCCGGGGCCGCGCTGCAGCGCGCCCGCGAACACGCCTGGCTGATGGCCAGCGAAATCCGTGCCTCGGGCGTGGACCTCAGCTTCGCCCCGGTGGTCGATCTCGGGCGCGGCAACCTCGCCATCGGCGACCGTGCTTTTTCCGACGATCCGCAGGTGGTTGCCGCCTTCACCCGCGCCTACGTCGAAGGCATGCACGAGGCCGGCATGGCCGCCACGCTCAAGCACTTCCCCGGCCACGGCTCGGTGCGCGAGGACACCCACTTCGACGACGCCGTCGACGACCGCCCGCTGGACGTGATCCGCGCCCAGGACCTGGTGCCCTTCGTCGCCGGGATCGACGCCGGTGCCGACGCGGTGATGCTTGCGCACGTGGTCTATCCGCAGGTGGCGCCCGAGCCCGCCGGCTACTCGCCGCTGTGGATCAACGACATCCTGCGTACCGAAATGGGCTTCCGCGGCGTGGTCTTTTCCGACGACATCGGCATGGCCGCAGCGCACGGCGTCGGCGGCATCAAGGCGCGCGTCGATGCGCATCTCGATGCCGGCTGCGACGTGGTCCTGGTCTGCCATCCCGAGCTCGTGGAAGAGTCGCTGGCCGCGGTCGAAGGCCGCAGCCTCAACACCATGGCGCTGGCCGGGCTCATCGGCCGCGGCGCACTGGGCTGGGACGGCCTGCTGGCCGACGCGCGCCACGGCGCCGCATCCGCGCGCCAGGGCGGCGGGGTGGCTGCATGAACGCGCCGTCGCTTGCCACCGTGATGGCCGATGCCGACGTCATCCACGACCGCGCCACGCTGGAAGCGGTGATCCAGACCATGGCCGATGCCATCCACGCCGAATACGCCGGCGACGAACGCGCGCCGCTGTTCGTGACCATCATGAACGGCGGCATGCCCTTCGCCGTGCAGCTCGGCTTCGCGCTGGGCGAACGCGGCCTCGACCTCGAGTTCGACTACCTGCACGCCACCCGCTACCGCGGCAGCACCAGCGGTTCCCGCCTGGCCTGGCTGCACCGCCCGGCAACGCCGATGCGCGGCCGCCGCGTGATCCTGGTCGACGACATCCTCGACGAAGGCCACACGCTGAAGGCCGTCACCCGCTGGTGCGAAGACGAAGGCGCCGCCGACGTGCGCGTGGCTGTGCTGGCCACCAAGGCGCACGACCGCTGCATTGACGGTGTCTGCGCCGACTGGTCCGGCATCGACGTACCCGACCGCTACGTGTTCGGCTACGGCATGGACTACAACGAACAGGGCCGCAACCTGCCCGCCATCTACGCGCTGGCCGAATAGGCCGCGCACACCGCAGGGAACGGACATGTCGCCCGAAGCCAATCCGCTACCGCCGCCCGTTGAGCCCATCGCCCTGGCGGTGATCGGCGGCACCGGGCTGTACCAGCTCGCCGGCCTCGAGGACGTCGAAACGCACCAGCCGCCCACGCGCTACGGCGCGCTCTCGGGCCCGGTGCGCATCGGCCGCATCGCCGGCAGGCAGGTCGCCTTCCTGGCCCGCCATGGCGAAGGCCATTCCGTGCCGCCGCACCTGGTCAACTACCGCGCCAACCTCTCCGCGCTGCATGCGCTGGGCGCGCGCCGGGTGCTGGCGCTCAACACCGTGGGCGGCATCACCGAGGCCTTCGGCCCGCGCGTGCTCGCCTGTCCCGACCAGCTGATCGACTACACCTGGGGCCGCATCTCGACCTTCTGCGAAGAGCCGGGCACCGAGGTGCTGCACGTGGACATGGGCGATCCCTATACGCCCTCGCTGCGCCGTGACGTGCTGGCCGCGGCGCAACACGCCGGCGTCGCGCTGGTCGATGGCGGCTGCTACGGCGCCACCCAGGGCCCGCGCCTGGAGACCCGCGCCGAGATCGCGCGCATGCGTCGCGACGGCTGCAACCTGGTCGGCATGACCGGCATGCCCGAGGCCGGGCTCGCGCGCGAACTGGGCCTGGAGTACGCCAGCCTGGCCATCGTTGCCAACTGGGCGGCGGGTGCGGGACCGCAGATGGAAGAAGTGATCACGCTTGATGACGTTCTTGCCAACGTCACCGCGGCGTCCTCGGGACTGCCAGCACTGGTCGAGGCGCTGCTCGCCGGCTGATTTGCACCGCGGCGCCGGGCTTTGCATACTCGGGACGCGCGTGTCCGGTCCCTTGCAGGTCGGCATGCGCAATCGCAACCAGACAAGGTAGGACGAGTCATGCAATACGGCACAGTGAAGTGGTTCAACGACGCCAAGGGTTTCGGCTTCATCGCTCCCGAAGACGGCAGCTCGGACGTGTTCGTGCACTATTCGGCGATCTCTTCCGAAGGCTTCCGCAGCCTGCAGGAAGGCCAGCGCGTCAGCTATGAAGTCACCCAGGGCCCGAAGGGCGCACAGGCGGCAGGGGTGGCGCCTGTCGCATAAGCGGCATCGCGACAGTATTTTCCTGTTCCAGGGCCCCGGAGTGTTTTCGGGGCCCTTTTTTTGGTTCTTCTTCCGACTGCGTGGAGCTTGCGGGTGATTGCTCCGGGAGGGTGCGCGCTGCCCGCCGTGGAGGCAGGGGGGATGCCCAGCCGGAATATGCGCATCCTGCTCCCAGTTCCGGCCGCCGGCCATCCATGGCCGGCTCTGGGCATCCCCCCTGCCTCC
>NZ_JBCLUZ010000030.1:0-49293 GCF_039548395.1 Luteimonas changyuni | reverse complement strand
GCGGCCGCGCCGGGATCCGACGCGTGCTGTACATGGCCACATGGAGCGCCATCCGCGCCCAGCCAGCCCTCAAGCAGCGCTACCAGGACCTGAGAGCCCGCGGGAAATGCGCCAAGGTGGCCTTGGTTGCCTGCATGCGCGCCTTCCTGGGACAGCTCAACGCCATGCTCAGGGACGGCAAATCCTGGCAGCCAGCCTTGGACTAATCAAAGACAGTTGCTCCCACAGGAGTTATCGGTCGCACAGGATTCACGCAAAGAAAGCTTCCGCTCTATTCCGCCTAAATCCGCGGCCCATCCGCGTGAATCCTTGGCAAAAAAGCTCTCCCCCACCCGCCACAGCCACCCGACGCAAGCGATCAATGCACCCCGTGGCACACCGACGTCGGTCCGAAGGACTCGCCGAAGCGGTTGCCGTGACCATGGTGCTGCCAGTAGAACGTCGGCGCCGGTACCGCCTGGTTGCCGATCTCGGCCATGTCGGCGGCGACGTCGAACAGGCGGCCATCGACCATCACGTAGCGCGTGTCGGCGGTATGGCGGATGTTCTCCAGCGGGTTGCCGTCCAGCACCACCAGGTCCGCGCGCTTGCCCACTTCCAGCGAACCCAGCTGCGATGACATGCCGAGGTAGTCGGCACCATCGATAGTGGCCGCACGCAGCGCCTCGAAGTTCGAGAAGCCGCCCTGGGTCAGCATCCAGGTCTCCCAGTGCGTGGCCATGCCCTGCAGCTGGCCGTGGCCACCCACCTGCACCTTGACCCCGGCGTCGCGCAGCTTCTTCAAGGACTTCGCCACCTCGATGTGGTGGTAGTCCCAGTCCGGCGCGGTCTCGCGGCGGATCGCGCGCGCGTCGAGCGTCTCGCGCGGGAAGAAACGGTTGAGCTTGGGGTCCTCCCAGACGTTGTCGCGCGCGTACCACCAGTACTCGCCCGACAGTCCGCCGTAGCTCACCACCAGGGTCGGCGTGTTGCGCACGTCGGTTTCCTTCCACAGGTTCACCACGTCCGCGTACAGCGGCGCGACCGGCAGGTTGTGCTCGATGCCGGTGGCGCCGTCGAGGATCATGGTCATGTTGTGGTGGAAGGTGGAGCCGCCCTCCTCCACCACCAGCATGCCGAGCTCGCGCGCGGCCTGGTTGACCTGCTGGCGCTGCGCGCGCCGCGGCTGGTTGTAGCTCTTCACCGAGAACGCGCCGTGCGCCTGCATGCGCCGCAGGTGGCTGCGGGCGTCGTCGAGCGAATCGATCTCGGCCTTGAAGCCGCCGTCGGCGCCATAGAGGATCGTGCCGGTGGAGAACATGCGCGGGCCGACCATGCGCCCGGCCTGCAGCAGCTCCGACTGCGAGTACACGAACTCGCTGGTCGCCGACGGGTCGTGCAAGGTGGTGATGCCGAAGGCGAGGTTGGCGTAGTAGGCCCAGTTCTGCTGCGGCACCACGCCCTGGCCGAAGTTCGAGGCGTGCGCATGCACGTCGATGATGCCGGGGATGATGGTCTTGCCGGCAACGTCGACCACGCGCGCGCCCGCGGGCACCTGTACCGAACCCGCCGCGCCGATGGCGGTGATGGTGTGGCCGTCGACGACGATCGTGCCGCCCTCGATCACCTCCCGCGCGGTCTCCGCGTCGCGCATGGTGACGATGCGCGCGTTGGTGAACGCGACCACGTCGCGCGGCGCGTACACCGGCGCGTCCAGGCCGACCGGCGTGCCGCCGCCCGGTGCCGGCTCGGCAATCCCGGCCGGCGCGCCGGGCAGGAAGGCGAAGGTCTGGTCGAGCCGGCGCGAGTGGTAGCGGTCGCCGACCATCCAGTGCAGCGACTTCGAGTCGGCCGCCCAGTGCAGGTAGCTGCCGACGTCGGCGCTGACCGCGCGCACCGGCACCGCCTTGCTCTTTCGGTCCAGCGCGATGCTGCGGCCGGCCTCCGGCATCGGCGCCACGTAGGCGTTGAACAACTCGGTGAACGCGACCCACTTGCCATCCGGGCTCACCTGCACCGAGTCGACGTACTTGAGGTCGAACACCGCGCGCGGCTCCTCGCCGTGCAGGCCGACCGACATCAGCTTCTTCTCCATGCCGTTGCCGGCCAGGTACAGCACGCGCGTGCCGTCATGGCTGAACTGCGGCGACTGGCCGGTCTCGGCCACGCGCACCGGCGTGCCGCCGGCCACCGGCACCACGTAGATGCCGCGCTCGCCCGACCACAGGCTGCCGGTCAGCCCGCCGCCGCCGCTGCGGCTGTAGACCACGTGCTTGCCGTCCGGCGAAAAGCGCGGGTGGTAATAGAAGCCGGGCTCTGCGGTGAGCCTGCGGCCTTCTGCGCTGCCGCCGGCGCCGCGCACGTGGATCGCGCCCAGGCCTTCGTCCGACCAGGTCGTGTAGAGCAGCTGGCGGCCGTCGGCGCTGAAGCTCGGCTGGTACTCGTAGACGTCGCGGCTGCCGGTCAGGCGCACCGGCGTGCCGCCGGGCAGGGCCTTGCGCCACAGGTGGCCGAGCGCATGGAAGACCAGGCTGCCGCCGTCGGCCGACGTCGCCACGTCGCGGATCATGCGCGGGTTGAAGCGGCCCTCGGGCAGCTGCTGTGCAAACCGCAGCGGCTGCGAGACCACCTGCTCCACCTGCGCGGTGAACGGGATTTTCGAGGCCGCGCCGCTGGCCATGTCCACGCGCCACAGGCCGCCCTGCGCCCACAGCACCACCGACTTCGAATCCGGCGTCCAGTCGAAGCCGCTGTAGGGCCCGAAGATCGCCCAGGCCTCCTGCTGGTCGTGGCTCAGCCCGTCCCACACCGGACGCACCTCGCCGCTGGCGATGTCCATGCGGTGCAGCACGCTGGCATCGCGCACGCGCTTGACGAAGGCCAGCGTCCTGCCGTCCGGCGACACCTGCGGCCGCACCGCGCCGCCGGGCGTGGCGACCACGGTCTCGGTCTTGCCGGTCTGGCGGTCGAAGCGCTTGATCGCATAGATCACGCCGTGCGGATCGCGGTTGTAGTCGAAGGCGCCGCCGGAGCTCACGTCCTGCGAGAAGTAGACGTAGCGGCCGTCGGGCGAAACCGTCGGCTCGCCGATGTCCTGCTGCTCGTTGGCCTTCTCCACCAGCTGGATGCCGCCGCTGGTGCCGGCGGCGTGGTACAGCCAGAGCTCGCCCGCGCCCAGCGAGCGCGTGGAGGTGAAGTGCTTGCGGGCGACGATGTACTGCCCGTCCGGCGTCCACGCGGGATTGTTGAGCAGGCGGAAGTCTTCTTCGGTGACCTGGCGCGGATCACTGCCGTCGGCGGCGATGGTCCAGATGTTGTTGCCGCCGCTGCGGTCGGAGGTGAAGGCGATGCGGCGGCCGTCGGGTGACCAGCGCGGCTGCACGTCCCAGGCGCGGCCGGTGGTGACGCGCGTGGCGGCGCCGCCGCTGATCGGCATGCGGTAGAGATCGCCCAGCAGCGCGAACACCAGCTGGCGGCCGTCGGGCGAGACGTCGACGTCCATCCAGGTGCCTTCGCCGGTTTCGAAGCGGACGGTCTTCGGCGTGCCCTGGGTGGACTCGACGTTCCATTTGGCCGCTTCTTCGTCGCCGTTGGCGTCCTTGCGCAGGCCGCGGGCGCTGTCCAGCGGCGCCTCGGCCTGGTTGGCGGCGGCGGCGTCAAGCGACTCCTGCTCAAGCTCGACGTTGTCGCTGCGGTCGCTGTCCTGCGTATCGGCGCGGTCGTCCTGCTGCTGCGAGGGCTCCGGGGCCGGCGGCGCCGGCGGCGGGTCCTGGGCCAGCGCGGGGAAGGTGGCGAGTACGCCGGCAAGGGCGAGGGCAAGGGCGTTGCGGGTCATGCAGCGATATCCGTCTGGGCCAAACCACCCACGATAATCGCCGCGCCCGTGCGGGACATCGCTCGAAAGTCCCGGTCCGGCCCGGCTTGCCTTCGGCGATCAATGCCCCCCGGCCGCTGCGGGATCTGCCGCGCATTCCAGGCCGAGTCAAGCCCGGCGGTCTTCCCGTGTGAGCTTGAAATCGGCGCCGCGGCACGCATATCCGCAGCCTGCCTGCCGTTTTGCAAAGGACACGCGCCATGACCACGACCACCGAGACCCGCAAGTTCGAAGCCGAAGTCGCCCAGGTGCTGCATCTGGTCACGCATTCGCTGTACTCGCACAAGGAAATCTTCCTGCGCGAGCTGATCTCCAACGCATCGGACGCCTGCGACAAGCTGCGCTTCGAGTCGATCGCCAACCCGGAGCTCCTGGCCGGCGAGCCCGAGCTGCGCATCGACGTCAGCTGGGACAGGGACGCGCGCACGATCACCATCCGCGATACCGGCATCGGCATGGACCGCGACGAGGTGGTGGCCAACATCGGCAGCATCGCCAGCTCCGGCACCCGCCGCTTCCTGGAGGCCATGGGCCAGGAGCAGAAGGCCGACGCGCGCCTGATCGGCCAGTTCGGCGTCGGCTTCTACTCCGCCTTCGTGGTCGCCGACCGCGTGACCGTGCTCACCCGGCGCGCCGGCGCCGCGCCCGAAACCGGCGTGAAGTGGGACAGCGACGGCCGCGGCGAATACACGCTGGAAGACGTGACCCTGCCCGGGCGCGGCACCACCGTGGTGCTGCACCTGAAGGCGGACGAAGACGAATTCCTCGACGCCTGGCAGCTGCGTTCGCTGGTGCACAAGTACTCCGACCACGTCGCGTTCCCGATCCGGATGCCGAAGGACGTGGCAGCGGACGCGGAAGAAGATTCGGCGTCGCCGGCGCCCACGTGGGAAACCGTCAACGACGCCTCCGCCCTGTGGACCCGCCCCAAGGCCGAGATCAGCGACGAGGAGTACCAGAACTTCTACAAGTCGCTGGGTCACGACTTCAACGACGCCGCCGCCTGGTCGCACAACCGCGTCGAGGGCAGCCAGAGCTTCACCACCCTGCTGTACCTGCCGGCGCAGCCGCCGTTCGACCTGATGATGGGCGGCCGCGACGAGCGCAAGGGCCTGAAGCTCTACATCAAGCGCGTCTTCATCATGGACGCCGCCGAAGAGCTGCTGCCCAACTACCTGCGCTTCGTGCGCGGCGTGGTCGACGCCGACGACCTGCCGCTCAACGTCAGCCGCGAGATCCTGCAGCACAACCGCCAGCTCGAGCGCATCAAGGGCGCCTGCGTGAAGCGCGTGCTCGACATGATCGAGCGCATGTCGCGCGACGAGCCGGAAAAGTTCACCGCCTTCCTCAAGGCCTTCGGCAACACGCTGAAGGAAGGCATCGTGGAAGACGCCGGCAACCGCGAGCGCATCGCCAGGCTGCTGCGCTTCGCGTCCACCAGGGGCGAAGGCGATGCGCGCAGCGTCTCGCTGGACGACTACATCGGCCGCATGCAGGAAGGCCAGGACGCGATCTGGTACGTCACCGCCGACGGCTATCGCGCCGCCGCCGGCAGCCCGCAGCTCGAGGCCTTCAAGGCCCGCGGCATCGAAGTGCTGCTGATGTCGGACCGCATCGACGAATGGATGCTCGGCCAGCTGCGCGAGTACGACGGCAAGCCGCTGAAGCACGTCGCCAAGGGCGAGCTGCCGCTGGACGAGGCGGAGAAGAAGAAGCTTGAAGACGCCACCGGCGCCGCCGCGCCGCTGCTGGAGCGGATCAAGGCGCTGCTCGGCGAACGCGTCGAAGACGTGCGCGTGTCGGCACGCCTGACCGACTCACCCTCCTGCCTTGCCCTGTCGGAATGGGAAATGGCGCCGCACCTCGCCCACCTGCTGCGCGAAGCCGGCCAGGACGTGCCCGAGCAGAAGCCCACGCTCGAGATCAACCCGCAGCACGCCCTGGTGCGCAAGCTGCAGGGCGAAGCCGACGACGCCCGCGCCACCGACCTGGCCACCCTGCTGCTGGAGCAGGCCGAGCTCGCCGCCGGCGCCCCGCTGCCGGATCCCGCCGCCTTCGTGCAGCGCATGAACCGCCTGCTTACCAGCTGACCGGAACAGCTCGCCGCCGAAACAGCTGCTCCCCTGTAGGAGCAGCTACAGCTGCGACCCCTGCGAAGCCCGCACCCTAACCCAGCCTCGCCGCATAATCCTCCCGCACAAACCGGTTGATGTAAGTGTTCAACCCATCCCCCGCATCGGCCAGGCGCTGCATTTCCAACACATGCTCCGCCCCGGGATGCCTGTCGTCGTAGCGATAGGTTCCGCCGTGGTGGAAGCGGATGACGATCCAACCGGGGCCGGCGTCATACGCCGCCACTCCGGAGTCGCGCGCCGCGCCATAGCGCTTCATCGCGGTTCGACTCCACGGCGTGCGCGCAGCCACGACAGCACGCCGGGTCGCATGCCCTTGAACTTCGGGTCGTCGGCAAGGGGCGCGACCAGCAGACGCTTCGGATCGAAGCGCCGTTTGATCGCGTGGTAAACCTGCGATCGCGTCCGCACCGACTCGGTGAGGTACAGCCCCGGCGCCAGTTCGACAAGATCCGGCGACGGCTCCGGATGGCCGGCGACGTCGATGTCCAGGTGCACCAGGTACAGGATTGGCTCGTGCGTGCCCATCCGCACGACATTCGCACTGCGCTGCGCATTCGGACGTGAATCCGCGGATCAACACGCCGGCTGCACGAAGCCAAACACGCAGCGCATCGTTGTTCAGCCAGGGCCGGGATTGCACGGGAATTTCATGGGTCGGGGTGGAAAGTAGTGCTCACTTTCCGAGGAGACCCCCATGACCAACGAAAAGAAAATCCAGCACACCCTCAACGATCTGATCGAAATCGCCCGCGACGGCAGCGAGTTCTACACCGAAGCCGCCGGCAAGGTGGACAACGGCGAACTGTCCACCCTCTTCACGCAGATGGCCGGGCACAAGCGCGAGATCGTCAACGGCCTCACCGCCGACGTGGCCGCTGCCGGCGGCAATCCCGCCGACCACGGCACCATGGTGGGCTCGATGCGCCAGGTCTATGCCAAGGCCCGCGCCGCGATGGGCGACACCAGCTATGCCTATGTCGCCGAGCTTGAAGAGCTGGAAGACCGCCTGCTGCACGCGTTCAAGGACACCGTCAACGACGCGGATACCCCCGCCGCGGCCAAGGCCGCCGCGCAGAAGTACATGCCGCGCGTGGTCGAGTGCCACGACATCATGCGCAACCGCAAGATGGCGCTGAAGAACGCCAGCTGAGTTGCGTTGCGTTGCGCCGGGCCCCGGCACATGCCGGGGCCTTCTGCCATCCGCAAGGCGCCTTCATATGCTTTTACCCGTGGCGCCTGCACAATCGATCGCTCATCAAGCGGAGTGTTGAAATGGGCCTGTTCTCCAAGATTTCCGAACGCATCTTCGGCCGCAAAAGCGCGCCGGAATCCACCCCCGCTCCGGCCACTGGCAGCAAACCGGCACCGGTGATCTTCAGCGGCAGCCCGCAGGATCCGAAGGTGGCGCCGCCTGCACCCGCCCCCACCGCGGCCCCGCCGGCCGCGGCCCCGGTCGACGTTGAAGCGGTGCTGACCGCGATGGCCGACGAGAAGGGCGGCAAGAGCGACTGGCGCCATTCCATCGTCGACCTCTTGAAACTGCTCGACCTGGACTCCAGCCTCGACGCGCGCAAGGAGCTGGCGGCCGAACTCGACGTCAATGCCGGTGCCCACGGCAGCGCCGAGCAGAACATCGCCCTGCACCGCGCGGTCATGCGCAAGCTGGCCGAAAACGGCGGCAAGGTGCCGGACGACCTGAAGGACTGAGCCGCAGGCGCGGTCGCTGCAGTATCACCGCCACGACCGCACATGCATCCAGAGCGCCCCGGCCCCGACCGGGGCGCTTTGCATCCGTGACCCGCCGCGCTCCGGCACCGCCCCACGGACGCGTTACGATGCCGCCCTTCCCGCCGTGCGCTGCAGATCCCCCATGAAGGCCCGCACCTCCGACGCACCGCAGGCCCCATGAGCAGCGCCTTGCGCTGCCCCGCGACCGGGACTGAACCCCGGATCGAACACCTGCAGCCGTGGATCGCCGCGCTCCTGAGCGCGCTGCTGCACCTGCTGGTGCTGCTGCTTGCGATGTCGTCCGCCACCATCACGATGTCGAACCCCGAGGGCGCGGCCGGCGGCAGCCGGATCGACGTGACCTTCATCGATGTGGCGGACGACATCCCGTCGCCTCCCGAGCATCCGCCCTCTCCGCCGCAGCCGCCGCGCAAACCCGTGCCCCCCCGCGACGCGACCCGGCCTCCGGCAGCCTCGCCCCTGCAGGTCGTGGAGGTCGTGCAGGCGGACGAGCCGCTGCCGCCCCATGCCCACACGCCCCGTGAAGCCGCAACGCCTCCCGCAAGCGCCGCACCGCCGACCCGGTCCCGCCGCCACGTCCGCGGCCAGCCGCCGGGAATGCTCCCCGAACACCACGCGCCCGTGAACGCCGGCCCCGCACCCACCTCCGCCACCGATCGCGGCCGCAGGTACCACGCGTCCGCCTCTGAAACCAATATGGAAGCCGGCGGCTTCCAGGTCATCTACGACCTCCTGGGCGAAGCCAAGCTGCGCGAATGGCGCGACGAAGGCATGACCGAGCTCTTCCTGCCGCTGCCGGGCACGCGCCGGCTCATGGTCTGCCCGCTTGAAACCGCGCTCCGGCGCGAATCCGGCCCCTGCCGCCTGGTGGAACCGGACGACCCCGGGCTGGCCGACATCGGCGATGCGCGCAAGGTCATCACCATGGACCGCGTGTACCGGCAGGGCGAACTGCTGTGGAGCGGGCCGGGCCCATACCGGTGAACCATGCCGAACGGCACGTCCCCCGCGGGCGCTGCAGGCACACTCTTGCGCTGACGCCCTTGTCCCGCCCCCTCCGGAGCACCATTCCATGCTGCGTACACTGCTGCTGTCCTCCGCGATCGCCCTCGCCCTGGGCGCCTGCGACCGCACCGCCACCGAGCCGCCGATGCCGACTGCCACCACCACGCCCACCGCCCCCGCACAGGCCGAGAACCCGCTCCTGGTCGCCAGCACCCTGGCCTTCCAGGCCCCCGTGTTCGACCGCATCGAGGACGCGCACTACCAGCCCGCGATCGAAGAAGGCATGCGCCAGCACCTGGCCGAAGTGCGGAAGATCGCCGACAGCACCGAGGCGCCGGACTTCGCCAACACCATCGAAGCGCTTGAGCGCAGCGGCGCCCTGCTGACCCGCGCCGCGGGCATCTTCTTCGCCATGACCTCGGCCAATACCAACCCCGCGCTGCAGGCAGCCGAAGAAACCCTGGCGCCGAAGCTCGCCGAACACGCCGACGCCATCCACCTCGACCCGGCGCTGTTCGCCCGCGTGAAGACCCTGCACGACCAGCGCGCGGAGCTCGGCCTCACGACCGAGCAGCTGACCCTGCTGGAGCACACCTACGACAACTTCGTCCGCGCCGGCGCCGAGCTTGATGCCGACAGCCAGGCCGAGCTGCGCAAGCTCAACAGCGAAGAGTCCTCGCTGACCACCGCCTTCTCCAACAAGCTGCTGGCCGCGACCAAGGCCGGCGGCGTGCTGGTGGACGACGTGGCAAAGCTGGATGGCCTGGATGACGCCGCCATCGCCGCCGCTGCCGAAGCCGCCAAGGCCGATGGCAAGGACGGCCAGTGGCTGCTGGTGCTGCAGAACACCACCCAGCAGCCGGTGCTGGCCTCGCTGACCGACCGCAGCCTGCGCGAGCAGGTCATGGCCGCTTCGCTTGCGCGCGCCGAAAAGGGCGACGCCAACGACACCCGCGCCACCATCCAGCGCCTGGCCGTACTGCGCGCGCGCAAGGCCGAGCTGCTGGGCTACCCGAACTACGCCGCCTTCAGCATCGCCGACCAGATGGCCGGCACGCCGGACGTTGCGCTGAAGCTGCTGACCGACACCGTTCCCGCCGCCACCGCGCGCGCCCGCGCGGAGCTGGCGAAGATCCAGTCCGTGGTCGACGCCCAGGACGGCGGTTTCCAGGCCGGCGCCGCCGACTGGGACTTCTACGCCGAGCAGGTGCGCAAGGCCGAGTTCGATCTCGACGCCGAAGCCATCAAGCCCTACTTCGAGCTCGACCGCGTGCTGAAGGACGGCGTGTTCTTCGCTGCCGAACAGCTCTACGGCATCACCGCGAAGGAGCGCAGCGACCTGCCCGTCTACCACCCCGACGTGCGCGTATTCGACATCTTCGACGCCGACGGCACCCAGCTCGCCCTGTTCTACCTCGACCCCTTCCAGCGCGAGAGCAAGCAGGGCGGCGCCTGGATGGGCAACTTCGTCGAGCAGAACGGCCTGACCGGCGACATCCCGGTGATCTACAACGTCGAGAACTACACCAAGCCCGCGGAGGGCCAGCCGGCGCTCTTGAGCTTCGACGACACCACCACGCTGTTCCACGAGTTCGGCCACGCGCTGCACGGCATCTTCTCGAAGACCACCTACCCCAGCGTCGCCGGCACCAACGTGCCGCGTGACTTCGTCGAGTTCCCCTCGCAGTTCAACGAGCACTGGGCGCTGGATCCGAAGGTGTTCGCGAACTACGCCAAGCACTACCAGACCAGCGAGCCGATGCCGCAGGAGCTGGTGGAGAAGATGGTGCGCGCGCGCACCTTCAACCAGGGCTATGCGACCACCGAATACCTGTCGGCCGCGCTGCTCGACATGGCCTGGCACACGCTGCCGGCCGCTGACGCAAAGAAGGACGTGGACGCGTTCGAAGGCGAGGCGCTGGCGAAGTACAAGGTCGACATGGCCGCGGTGCCGCCGCGCTACCGCAGCAACTACTTCAGCCACATCTGGGGCGGCGGGTATGCGGCCGGCTATTACGCCTACTTTGGCGCCGAGGTGCTGGACCACGATGCCTTCCAGTGGTTCCGCGAGAACGGCGGGCTGACGCGGGAGAACGGACAGGTGTTCCGCGAGAAGATCCTGTCGATCGGACATTCCCGTGATCTGGCCCAGGCCTACCGCGAATTCCGCGGCAAGGAGCCGAGCGTGGAACCGCTGCTGGAGCATCGCGGGCTGAAGTAACCGCACCAGCCTGTCCCTCGGGATGAAAGAAAAGGCCCGCACTTGCGGGCCTTTTTTCCGGCTCTATCCGCGGCTACGTCGCTCACGGCGAGGTGCGCGAGTTCTCGATGCGCTCAAGACACTCCCGCGACATCTCCCGCCCCGAGGCGACCGGCCATGGGGCGCTGCCCGGATCCTGCGGTTCGCCGCAATCCGCCAGCAATGCTCCGCCACGCCGGGCGTGCCGAAGTCGTTGGCCTGGCTGCCGGTGGCGAGCACCGGCACCATCGGCACGCCACGCCGGGACTGGCACGTTGGGGTCAGCAGCGCTGGCACCGTAGCCGCCTGGCCGGTCCGCAGCACCGGCCCAAGGAATCGAATCGTAAAGAAACAGGTTCGCTTCGTCCTCCATCACCCTGCTGGAGTGCGGTTCGACGCGTGAACAGGCGCCTGTTATCGTTCTGGAACCGTAAAGAAACAACGGCTCCACATGGCCCGCCCGCCCTCCGCCACGCTTGCCGACCTGCTGGCCCTCCTGGCCAGTGGCCAGGCCGTGCGCGCCTCCCGCATCCTTCGTGAACTCGGCATCAGCCGGCCGGTGCTGGGACGGCTGGTGCGCGAGGCCGGAGACCAGGTCCTGCGCGTGGGTCGGGCACGGGCCACGGCCTATGTGGCCCGCGCCAGCAGCGACGCCGGCAGTGTGTGGCCGCTGTGGCGGATGCGACCCGATGCCACGCTGGAGGAGCTCGGCATGCTGTATCTGCTGAGGGGAGAACGGTTCCAGTTCGAACCGGCCGGCGGGCGACCCAACCTCAACCGGCCGGTGGATGACGTGCCCGGCCATTTCCCCGGTTTGCCGTGGTTCCTGGATGACCTGCGCCCGCAGGGCTTCCTCGGCCGCAGCCTGGCCCATCGCAGCGGCCCCGGGCTCGGCGTTCCCACGGACCTCAAGCGCTGGCAGCTGCGTGACAGCCTGCTCGCCATCACCCGTACCGGCGGCACCGCGATCGGTGACCTGCTGCTGGGCAGCCACGCCGTCGAGCTGGCATTGGCTGAACTGGACGCGCCAGCTGATGCCGTGGCAGCGGCCGGGCGGCGCACGCAGTACTCCGACTGGGCCGAAGCCGCCCTTGCAGGCGAAGAGATCGGCTCATCACCCGGCGGCGAGCAGCCCAAATTCACCAGCACCGTGCTCACGCCGGATGGCCGCTACGCCGCCCTGGTGAAGTTCGCCGTCCACGACACCGGGCAGGCGGCGGCCCGCTGGGCCGAGCTGTTGGCCTGCGAACAGATTGCGCTTGCCTGCCTGCGCGATGCCGGTCTCCCCGCCGCCGAGGCGGAACTGGTCGATGCCGACAGGCACCTGTGCCTGGAAGTGCGCCGGTTCGACCGCAGCCAGGACCGTATCGGCAGGCATGGTTTCGTCTCATTGCTGGCCCTGGATGCCGCTTTCGTCGGCACCGGAGGTCATGACTGGTCGCTGGCAGGCGAGCAGCTCGCCGCAGAAGGTCTGATCGACGGGCAAACGGCAGGCCAGATGGCCGCGCTGCACTGGTTCGGCCGCTTCATCGGCAATAGCGACATGCACGCCGGCAATCTCGGCTTCCATCTCGCCGACGCCGGCCCGCTCGCACTCGCACCCGCCTACGACATGCTGCCGATGTACCTGGCGCCATCACGCACGGGCGCCGCGCGTCCCGCCGTGCCGCTGGCCCTCGCGCCTCCGGAACGGACCGGACATACCGGCCACATCGCACGCGCGGCGGACGCGGCGATCCGTTTCTGGGACCGGGTGGCCGGGTCGGAGCGGATCCGCTCCGCTGACCTGCGGCAGGTGGCACTTCGCAACCATGAACTCGTGGCGCGGTATGCGCGCACGTTTGCGGCGGCCAGGGTCACGTCGCACCCGATCGCCAGGGCCTGAGGCCCACGCACATCCTCAACCCTTGACGCACACCACCTGCCGCAGCATGTGCACCACCTCCACCAGGTCCGCCTGCGCCGCCATCACCGCATCGATGTCCTTGTAGGCGGCCGGCGACTCGTCGATCACCGCCTGGTCCTTGCGGCATTCGACATGCGCCGTGGCCTCGCGGTGCTGCTTGAGCGTGATGCTGTTGCGGCACTCGGTGCCTATCTTGGAAACTTTCCGTCGACGTACAGCCAGCGACCTTCGACGCGTTCAAACCGGCTGACCTCGTGCAGCCGCACCGCGGGCGCGCCACCGGGCTTGCAGCGGGCGACGAACTCGACCACGGCGGTGTCGTCGCCCATCACGGCATGGCGCCTGATCTCCAGCCCCAGCCAGCGCAGGCCCGGGCGGTCGTCCAGCTCGAGCGGATCCGGCCGCGTGGCCGGGTGCCAGGTGGCCGCGAGGTAGTCGCGCAGGCCGAGCACGTAGGCGCTGTAGCGCGAGCGCATGAGCGCCTCGGCGGTCGCGGCGGGAGCGCCGTCGTGCAGCGGCTGGCAGCAGCTGGCGTAGGTGGTCGATGGGTTGCAGGGGCAAGGCATGGACATGGTGCGTGGCAGGGTACGACGGCAAGGCGCGAAGCCTGGTGGTGACAGCCGCCGCCCCCGGGAGACGTCAACGCTTGAGCCCGGCCACGATCTCCGACACGTCGAGGCCCAGTTCCAGCTGCACGCGCACGTACTCGCGCTCCTTGCGCGAGAGCGTGCGGCCGGCTTCGACACGCACGTCTTCCGCCTGCAGGATGCGGATGATCTGCGGCATGGCCGAACCGATGGCATCGGCGCCGTAGCCCGCTTCGCGGAGGGCGGCGCGGAGGAGGTCTTCAACGTCCATGGCAGGTCCTGACAGGTGCGAGGGGGGGCGTGCATTGTGCGACATGCGGCTCTCGCGCGAAGCCCGTGGCGTTCAGCCCTGCAGCCGCTGCAGCACGAAGTGCCACGCCGGCAGCGTCGCCAGCGACAGCACGATGCCGTAGCCGACCAGCGCGGCCGCCAGCCGCGGCGCCATGCGGTGCGAGATCGCAAGCGCGGCGGCGGTGACCATGGTCGGCATCGCCGATTCCAGCACCGCCACCTGGCGCATGTCGCCCTCCAGCCCGAAGCCCAGCGCGAGCGCGAGGGCCAGCGCCGGCAGCACCGCCAGCTTCAGCACCAGCCCCAGCGCCAGCGGCCGCACCTCGTCGCGCGGCAGCCGCAGCTGCACCGTCAGGCCCACCGCCAGCATCACCAGCATCAGCATCACCCCGGCCAGCTGGGCGAGCGCGGCGGCGATCCACGCCGGCGGGTGCTCGGGCATCAGCGTCAGGCCGAACACCAGCGCCCAGGCCGGCGGAAAGCGCACGATGCGCAGCGCGATCATGCGCGCCGTGGGCGGCTCGTCACCGCCGTAACGCGCCAGCACCACCAGCCCCAGCGTGGACAGCATCACGAAGGTGCCGAACTGGTCGTAGACCACCGCATAGGGCAGCGCCTGCGCGCCCAGCAGCGCCTCGACCATCGGATAGCCGATGTAGCTGGTGTTGCCCAGCATCGTGCACAGCAGCAGCACCCCGAGTTCGTCGCGGCGCAGCCGCAGGCGCGGCGCCAACAGGCGCAGCAACGCCCAGCTGGCCGCCGCAAGCAGCCAGGGCACCGCCACCAGGCCGAGCAGGTCCGGCTCGAAGCGCAGCCGCGGCACGTACATCAGGATTGCCGCCGGCAGGCAGACGTACAGCACCACCAGGTTGAGCGTGTCGGCCGCGCCTTCGGGAAACACCCGCAGGCGCGCGAACAGCATGCCCAGCGCCAGCATGGCGAGCATCAGGGCGAAGGCGTCGAAGGCCATCGAGGCCGTTATCCGTGGTGGGGAAGTGGACCATCATAAGAGTCGGGACCTGGCGCGCCATTCGCCATTGGGCGGTGGTCGCCCGATGTGTCCACGTGCGCCACCATGTCGGCCTGCCTACCGACGGGACGACACATGGCTCTGCTCTACATGCTGCTCGTGGTCGCACTCACCTGGAGCCTCGGCGCCCTGCAGCTGTGGCCGCGCATGCGCTGGGTCCGAGAGCTGCCGCTGTGGTTGGGCGGCGCACTGGCGGTGGGCGTGGCGGCCTGCGTGGCCTGGGGGTTCGTGGGCGTGCTGCGGATTGGCGACTGGCAGGCGCTGTCGATGGATCAGGCCATGAATCGTCTTTTCGGCACCGGATCGCTCTGGTTCCAGCGTTCCGGCTGGGCGATGCTCGACCGGGTCACGAACATTTACGTCACCCTCGATCTCGCGTTCACGCTGCTGGCTCTGAGCGCTGCTTCCATGCATGGCTACGTGTTCTGGGTCGGGGTGGCCGAGCGGCGGCGGCGGGCGGCGGTGCGACGCCTTCGTTGACAGCTACGGGTCGAGCAGTGCGTTTTGCGCCGCGTTCCAGCGGCAAGTGGGACAACCGCCGGAGCGCTATGCGCATGCGGGCAGCGAAGGGGCCTGAGCGGGTCAGTCCGCCGCTTCGGGCGGCCCGAGGTTGCCGCGGCTGTACATGCCGGAGCGGTCGAAGCAGCAGGCCCGGCGCTTGCCCGACGCCAGCTGGTCGCAGGCGGTGGCAATGCGCTTCACGCGCGTCTCGGCCTTCTTGCCCGAGGTCACCCACTGGATCCAGTCGCGGCGGGCGACGGGGGTGATGTCGTCCCAGGTGGTCTTTGCGGCGGGGTGCGCGGCCAAGGCGTCGCGCAGATCGGGCGGCACCTTCGGCTCGGGCTCCTTCGCCAATGGTGCGATCTCCAGTGCCACCGTGTCGCCGGGCTGCACCCCGGCGGCTTCGATCAGTGCCTTGTCGACTTTCAGCCAGTGGCTGCCCTGGCCATCCGGCTCCAAGGTGGTCTGGAACGTCGCCGAGGCGAAGGTGCCCTCCACCGTTACCTGGCTGCGGGTCGGGAGCTTGGCGCTCGCGGCTGCGGGAAGGATGAGGAAGGCCCAGGTGGCGGTCTTCGGCTGCGCGGGCCGGTGAAGGACTGCTTCGAAGCGAACGGCTGCGGGCACGGTCTTGACCATGTCGAAACCTTAGCACCGGGACGAATGCGAGCAAATTCAACGAATCAACGCGTTGTCGGCGCTGGGCCCGACGGTGTTCGCGAATTACGCCAAGCACCGCGAAGCCGGCGAAGCGATGTCGCAGGCGCTGGTGGACAAGTCGCCAAGAAGGAGCCGAGCGTGGAGCCGTTGCTGGAACACCATGGCCTGAAGTAGGCCCAGCCGCGTCCGCAGACACGAAGAAGGCCCGCATCGCGGGCCTTTTCTCTGGCCGAAAATCTATTCCACTTCGAATTCCCCGACCAGCACGGTCTCGCGCACGTCCGTCAGCCGGAGCGTCACAGCACGGTCGTGCTGGTTCGCCTGTCCGAAGTTGGTGGACAGCCACAGCTGCAGCGTGGTGGCGCCGGTCACGAGCTGCTGGCGGTCACCGAAGAAGTTCGCCTCGACCTTGTATGTCCCCCGCCTGGCCTTGCGAAGGGCGAATTCCTCCGGCCCGTATCCGCCGGTGAGGTCCTGCGACATGCGCCCGCCCTGGTAGGTCAGGCGGTTGCCGTAGTACGCCCGCTCGCCATCGGGATCGGTCACCCACAGGTCCATGTCGCTGTTGTCGGAGTCCCAGCTCAGCACCGTCCTCAGTGCGAGCGGCAGGTTGCGAAGCAGGCGGCGGTCGACGAACGACGTGTCGAGCGGCGACCGGGCGGTGGCGACGATGCCGTTGAGCTCCGCGAGCGCGATTTCCGACACTCCGCTGAAGCGCGGGTCCCATTCGCCCTCGACGACCTCGTACAGGCGCTCGATCGCCTCCTGCGGGCGGCCGGCCGCCGCGTACGCAAGCCCGAGGTCGCGGTACGTCTGCGGCTCCTCGCCACCCATCTCCTGCACGCGCTCAAGCACGTCGACGGCGAGCTGCGGGTGCCCGGCCTGCATCAGGCGATAGCCCAGCACGCGCAGCACGTGGCGGTTCTCCAGGTCCATCTCGGCCAGGTTGGACAGCACGCGCAGCGCCAGCGCCGGCTGCTTCTTCTCGAACAGGACATCGGCGACATCGAGGTAGAACGCCGTCCCCGACGCGTTGCGCGCACGCTCGTCGAGGTAGTGCGGATACACCTGGTCGGCGGGGAGCTGGCGCAGGCGTCGCGCCGCGGGTGCGTCGGAGCGCCAGGGCGCCAGCGTGATGGATGTGCCGGCCGCGGCCACGTCGCCCTCTTCGACCCGTGAGCCCGTGACTTCGATCCGATCGAGGGACGCCGGCGCGGCCGATGCGGGCGGGGCCGGCGGCGGCGCGGGCGTGTCGATCGGCGAGGGGGCGTCGAACACCACCGGCGGCTCGCCTGCTCCAACCGGCACCATCTCCCCCTGGTCCGGCCGCGAACCGCGGCCGTCCTTCGGGAACGGGGCTTCCCACCACGCCACGCGTGCATTCCAGGCCTCGGCGATGGCGTCGAGCCGCTGCTGCCGTCCCGCCGAATGCGTGCGTTCCCGCTCGCCCTGCAGCCGCGCGAACGCCTCGCGCAGTTCCGCGGGAGGCTGGATGTCGTAGCGGACGTAGTCCTCCACGTCGTCGAGCACCAGCAGCGAGGTCTGCGGCGTCACCATGCCGAAGTCCTTGCCCAGTCCGGCAATGGCGGCACGGTGCCGGCGCGGGTCGGACTGGAGCGCGGCGAGCCTGTAGCTCGCCCAGACGCGCGCCGCGAGATGACCCTCGACGAGGCTATCGAGCGGAACGTCGACCGACCGGTGGTTGCCCACGGCGTCGGTGACCTGCAGTCGCAGCGAGGACTGGGCCTCGACCAGGCGCCCTGCGATCCGGAACACCCCGTCGCGCGCGTGGATGGACGCGGCGACCAGGTCGGTCACGCCAAGGCCCTCCAGGGTCGTCAGCCGGGGCGCGTCATGAAGGAGTTCGCGTTCTGCCGCCGCCAGCCCGGAGCTGTCGCGCATGCCGATGAAGGCGCCCCCGCTGGCCTCGGCCAATGCCTGCAGGCGCGCGCTGTCGCCGCCGCTCCCCGCGTGTATGGCAAACAGGCGCTGCATCGCGCCGAGGCCAGGGAATCCCGACGCGCCATAGTTGAACAGGCCGTCGCCGAACAGCAGGTACTCGCCGACGGCCGGGTTCGGTTGCCAGCCATCGGCACGTGTCGCGCCGTCGTACACCGTGCGTTCCAGCGCGCGACGCAATGCGGACCAGTCGCCATTGCGCACGTTGAAGCGCTCGACCGGATCCGCGACATCGCGCAGCCGGACCAGCTGCACGTCGACCGTGCCCGCCTTGCGGAAGTAGACATCGAGCAGCGCGAACTCGAGATCGTGCGCGCGCCGCGCCCCGGACATCGAGGCATCCCAGAGCAGGCCGACCGAGCCGGGCAGCCGGCGTTCCACCGCGGCGCCACCGGCGGGAACCTCGGCCACGAAGTACGTGCCGTCGCCATGCCGCTGGCTGTGGAAGCGCGGCGCGGCCGCGCCCGGGAACTGCAGCGTGATGCCCTGGCCGGGACGCGTGCTGCCGCGCCCGACCGCGATGCGGTGGGCGCCGTCACTGCTCGACACGCGCACCGGACGCACGGTGCCGGTGACGACCGGCGCTTCGGCGGAACGCACGGTGACCTGCACCTCCGGCAATTCGCGCGCGAACTGCAGCGGCACGGTCGTCGACCACCCCGCGCTGTCGCGCCGGAGGGCTTCGGACACGATGACCCGCACGCGGCGCTCCCCACGCGGCGGAAGCGGATAGACCCGCACCCGGAAGAACTCGCCCTGCGTCTGCTCCAGCAGGCCCGGATCCACCTGGCGGCGCTCGATGGATTCGAACACCTGGCGGGCACGCTCCTTTTCGACCGGCACGGCATCGCGCATCCGTCCGTCGATGTCCAATGCAAACCCGACCACGCTCTGGCCCGGCTGCAGCGGGAACTCCAGATGCCCCTCCAGCACCCGCGCGTTGGGGTTGTGGAAGGTCATGTCGATGGTGGTCTGCACCAGACCGGCCGCGACATCGACCTCAATGGCCGCCGACGCGAGCCGGACCGGCACCTCGGCATGCTCGGCCTGCATGGCCATGGGCGGGAGGCCACGGGCGGGCGCCTGCGCAGGAGATGCACCCGACAAGCAGAGACCTGAAAGCAGGGCCACGGACAGCGCGAAAGACCGCATAGAGTTCCCCTCGCCCTCCCCGCGCAGTCGCTTGACCGCGCTCCCCTGGGTGACGCCCGTCGCAACAATAGCCGGAGCAGGCGGGGCCGGCGCAAGCCGGTGGCGCCAACGTCGCCCCGCCGCAGGCTGACGTCCGGCCCGCCACGACGTCACCCCCAGATGCGCACCGCCAACCGCCTGTACCCGCGGGAGCTGTACCAGGGCGTGTTCTGGATCGACAACCCGAAGCTCGTCTACCTGGGCATGCAGGACCAGTACTACACCTTCAACATGTTCGACGCCCAGGCGTGGGTGGCGCGCGACGTGATCCTGGGCCGCACCGCGCTGCCCGACACCGACGCCATGCGCGCCGACAGCGAGGCCTGGTTTGCGCGCGAGAACGCCTGCGCCGACGCCAACGACGACATCGATTTCCAGACGGCCTACGTGCGCGACCTGGTCGACCGCACCGACTACCCCGAGTTCGCGATCGAGAAGGTGGCCGAGATGCGCAAGGAATGGCAGCGCGACAAGCAGGCCGGCATCCTCGACTACCGCGACAAGAGCTACCGCTCCACGATCACCGGCACGCTGGCGCCGCGGCACCACACGCGGTGGATGGAGGCGATGGACGACTCGCTGCAGGCGTTTCTTGATGACTCGCGCGAGCTGGAGGACCAGCCTGAGGTGAAGCAGGTGCCGGTGTCTGCGGTGGCTGGAGCTGTCGGCTTCGCCGAACCGATCCGCCGCCGCGCCTGAACGCGGCAGTTGCGGTGGCCGGCTTCAGCGCTTGAGGCCGGCCACGATCTCCGACTCGTCGACGCCCAGCTCGAGCTGCACACGCACGAACTCGCGCTCCTTGCGGGACAGGATCCGGCCGGCTTCGAGGCGCACGTCTTCCGCCTGGAGGATGCGCATGATCCGCGGCAGCGCCGAGCCGACGGCATCGGGCCCGTAACCGGCTTCGCGGAGGGCAGCGCGGATGAGAGCTTCGACGTCCATGGGACATCCTGGCGATGCGGTGGGCGGGACATTGTGGGGCATGTGGGGAAGTGCGGGCGCCGAGGTTGAGTCGCGAGCCGAGTACGCCGGCGCGCCGGAGGCGGCAGCTCCTCCTCCGCGGCCTCGCCGTTCCTGCGTGACCAGGGGGGTCCCACAGAGTCACTCCCATGACATCTCATCCTGTGTTCTTGCAGCCGGCCATCGTGCTTGTCCCGCCTGCCTGCCTGGCGACTTACCACCCTCGTCGGCCCACGTGTCAGCAAGGAATGATCATGCGCTCGACACAGTGCTCATTCCCCGGCATCTGCGAGTTGCGACAAGGAGGCGTGCACCGTGGCAACGCCAGTCCGCGTGCCCACTATTGTCATGACACGCACGCGCGACAGCTAGGGGATTTAGCTACGGCCCATCAAGACTTCTGGTCGCAGCTGCTGCGAATGCCCCGAGACACAATCATGCACCTTGCCGACTAGTCATGGTGGTGCAACTTGCATAACTATGGTGCAAGATGCATCACTTCGCCAAGGAACGGACCTGCATGAGCGGCCACGCGAGTCACTCGGTCAGAACTTCTTTCACTCTTTCGCGCCTGCAGCACGAGCGGCTCAGCGAACTTGCACTCAGGAGCGGCGTATCCGTCGCATGGCTTATCCGCTACGCAGTCCAAGAGCTTTTGGACAACCCAGAAGCCGGCCAGCTGCCGTTGCCAATCAAGAGAGCGATGCATCGGGATGCTGACTAACCGCGTCGAACAGCCCCCCTATGGGCTGATTGCTCAGGGTTCATTTGCCAAGCCGCAACCGGGACGATCACTGGGTGGCGCCATCTTGGCGGCGCAAAAGCCCTTCAGGGCGGGAGTGGCGGCGCTAATTGAGTCGGCTGACGTCAAATGCGTCAGCGTAAATAGCATTTTTGACTGCACAGTACTCGGCCCAGGCGCCACAGTTGAGGCGACGCATATTCGCCTGGCGTGGCTACTCGTAAACGTGTCCTTCATCCATGCTGCGCTGGAGCAGCGCAAACATCTCTCGCCGATCACTGAAAGCGCTGAATGGTTCTTCAGAAGTAGGGAGCATGTTCAGAAGGCGCTAGCGACATTTTCACCCTTCTCAATCCGAGCGGCCGACGAGGCGCTTGCCAGCGTTAAGATTGACCAAGAGTTATGGGATTTGTATCCATATGTCATCGAACCACAGGGTCATGTTTCGCGATCGTGCCTCCAAAGGGAGGACGCACGTAACATCCGCAAGTCTAAAAAGGCTGACGGCGTTTACTACACTCCTAGCGATGTCGCGGACTTCATGGTCGCTCAGCTTGTGGGCGAGCCTGAGATTCGTGGTGCTTGGATCGACCCAGCCTGTGGTTCCGGAGTCTTTCTTCGCTCAATAATTACTCACGCAAAGAGCAGCAGAGCCTACGCTGCAACACGGGGCGTCGACCTCATTCTTGAACATGTCTACGGTATCGATAAGAGTGCGCTAGCTACCGATGCGTGCGCATTTGTCATGCTCGCAGAACTTGGACTAAATGATTTTCACGTAATAAGTCCGTTTGAACTCTGGAAACGTCTCAAACAAAACGTGGCTTGCATGGATGCGCTCAATATTTCGCCCAACAAGTCTGCCGGCGATCTCTTCTCCGAGCAGGGCGGAACTCGCAGTCTCTCATCGCTTTTTCCACGCAGCGCAACGAACAGTATTCGCTATCTAGTGATGAACCCACCCTACGCTGTTTCTAATAATCAAAACTCTGTAAGGGGCGCCTGGATCGCTCTGGAGGGTGGGGGTGGCAAAAAGGCGGACTTGCATCTCGCTTTTACGGAGATGATGTGGCGCCTTGATTCCATCGAGTCCGCGGCAGCCGTCCTCCCGCTATCCATTGCAACGAATACCACGCGCATTTACACCAAGGTTCGAAATGCCTTTGTGGGATCAAGCGGCCGCAAGGAAATGCTGTTTTTTGATAGGGAGCCTCAAGCTCTCTTCGGAGAGGACATAAAGACGCGCAATGCTATCTTCTTCCGCTTTGTGTCAGACACTAATTCCTTGCACACGAGCCAACTTCTAAAATGGACGGCTCCACAACGAGCGAGTATTTTCAATAGGGAAAGACTGGCCCCAGTGCAGTCACGACTCTGCAGGACACTTATTCCAAAGTTGGGTACTCCAAATGAAGCGTTTGCGTACGATCAAGTCCGCTCGCGCAACCTAGACCCGGTAACTAAGTATGCAACAACACTTTCCCGGCGCACACTCGCTCAGCTAGTTCACGGCCATAAAGAAGACCGAGCCTCGATCTCTATTGGTGGCACGGGCTACAATTTCCTTAATGTTTTCTTTTCTTCCGAGCTCGCAAATTATGTCTTGGATAGCGAGCGTCTTTCGTCTTCGCCCACGATATTTTTGACCTTCCCTGACGAGGAATTGGCCTTAGCAGCCTACGCCTTGCTTTCCAGCCGTCTTGCGTTCTGGATGTGGCGCGTGGAGGGGGATGGATTCCACGTCACTTCAGACTTCATCAAGAAGCTTCCATTTTGGAGTGTTCTCGAGGACAGATCCTTGCTAAGAGAGCTCGCGGAGAACGGCAAGGACATACGCGACGCATCCAGCTCTTCGATTGCGCGGAGTTTAAATGGAGGAAAGGAAACCTATTCCTTCCATTGCGGCTTTGATCGTGCGTCCAGCCAGCGCGCAGAAGAAATCGCTCTTACTCGTCTATTAGGAGAAACAACATTTTCCTCCGAGCTGGATCGAATTATCCATGTCGTTACGTCAATTGATGGCAAGAAGCGCCGCAATCACCATATGAAACTCGGACTTGAGCTATAAATGAAGAAGATCTCAAAAGAAGTTAAAGACAAGAGCGCACTGACGAAAGAGGAATGGAAGGAATATACAAAGACCGTTTGGAGTATTGCAAACGTAAGTCATCCAGAACACCCCGCGATCTTCCCAGATGAGCTGCCGCTGCGACTCATAAAGCTCTTCAGTTTTTGGGGTGAAACCATTCTCGACCCGTTCGGCGGAGTAGGCACTACGGCTCGAGTTGCCCTCTCGCTGGGCCGTAACGCAATCACGGTTGACCAGAACAAACGTTACTTAGAAGTTGCAAGCCAGCACTGTGAGGAGGCCGCGAAGTCAAGCGATAGCAAAGTTGTGTTCAAAGCGGTGTTAGGCGATTGCCGAAGCATGGATTTCATTGAAGACAACTCCATGTCTCTAGTCGTGACCAGTCCGCCGTACTGGGACAAGGCGGACTATGGCAAAGGCGCTAAGAACATCGGACGCGACGGGTCATATACAGCATTCTTGAGAGAGATGCGTGATGTCTTCGCGGAATGCTTTCGTGTACTTGAGCCAGGGCGCAAAATTTGCGTCAACACAGCTAACGTCAATCAGTTCACCGACCATGGGCTTTTGACTTTTCCGATTGCCGCAGACTTTTGCATGATCTTGCGCGATCTCGGGTTCGTTATGGTCAATGAACTTATTTGGTCCAAGGACAAGACTGGAGGACGATGGGGCTCCGCAGGCGCGCAGCGCCCCATCTTCGGTAGCTACCCGTACCCGCCAAATTTTCTATTCAAGAACGTCCATGAGTACATTCTCGTGTTCGCAAAGCCAAATGGTGAAAAGCGCAAGGGCGACAAAGTGCGCAACTATGCTGACATAATGGAGACAGGCGCCCCCGCAGCGTCGTCAAAATCGTTAGATGAAACGCCACCACGTCGAACTCGTAAGGTTGCTGGGAACCGTTAGCCTTGTCGGGTTAGTGACGCCAGAGACGAGACCGTTTCGCAGCGCAGTCATGATTGCGCTGCCTCGGGGAGACGAAGCGTCGTAAACCTCATACTGAATACCCGAGCTGGAATGATCAAAGCGCATGACTGGGTCAACCATCGTTCGCATTTCCGGAATCTCTAGTTTCAATGTGTTGATGCCTGACCCGCCGCTAGCCGCCGCGATAGATACGACATGCAGCTCTCCAGTGTGAGCGCTGGTGACGGACATAGCCCCGTTGAAGAATGCGGATTTCTGCACGGCGACTGGAATCTGAGTCTGCGTCGGCCGGTCTATGACATGAGCCTTTCGCACGCGCATTAGCAGAACTTGTCCAGTGGATGCGGGTGCTGCAGCTGGTGCCGCAGGGGTCGCCGATACTGCGGCGGTTGTAGTTGTCGACGTACCAGGTGCTGC
Source organism: Luteimonas changyuni (assembly GCF_039548395.1). Lineage (NCBI taxonomy): Bacteria > Pseudomonadati > Pseudomonadota > Gammaproteobacteria > Lysobacterales > Lysobacteraceae > Luteimonas > Luteimonas changyuni. The sequence goes on along the minus strand of NZ_JBCLUZ010000030.1, from coordinate 25,052 downwards.
AGGCGCATTAGGCAGCGGTGGCACCTCAGGGATCGTTGGCGCGGATACGTGGATTGAACTGAATAGCTTGACCGCTGCTGTCCCTGGCTTCTTTGCGGCTGCTCTACGGGCCGCTGACTCAGCCCTAATTGTCGCTTCTGATTTTATGTAGCCGTTATCTTCAAGCGCCTCAATCAGAGGCTCATCAAGCACGCGAACGAGACCCGTGGAAGCGTCCCGCCATGTATCGAGTGCATTAAGAGTGGCAAGGAGAGTTGGGTTATCGAGTGCGAGGTCAAATTGAAGCGCTGCCTCTGTATTTCGAAATAGACCTGCCTCAGTTATGTTGTTGGAGCCAATAATGATCCGAGCGGACTCGTTATTCCGCAGCAGGTAAAGCTTAGGATGGAAAATAGTTCCACTTTCGTTATGGTGAATGAAAGCCTCAGCTGACTTGCCGGCACCTAAGGCCAGAAGCGCACGAAGACCGTCACTACTCGTATTCTCAAGATCGACCCCAACTGTCGTGGAAAGAGCTCCCCCACGGTCGAGGAATCCTTCTAGAGCAGGGGCGAGGTGCGCCAGACCCGAAGCACGAATCCACGCAACCGCGATGTCTAGTTTTGTCCATACTCCGGAATTGAGTGCAGCGGTCAGTTCGTGACCAAGCCTAGTCGCTAAAGGTTGATTAAAGAGCATCGGTGTCCCCCCTAAGTGGAGGCCGCATGCTAGCAGGGGTGAGAAGCTTCCTCGTCACCGCAAGCTTAGAGAGCTGGTACACGCGCAGAGACCGCAGCGTCGACTGGGTCCGTCCTCCACTCCCCTCGCGTCAAGCACCTTCCGCCGTCGCGAGTGTGGCAGTTTGTCGCCGATAGGTTTCCAATCAAGTCGAGCCGAAAGCCCCGAGTTTTTGCGTCAATCCTTTGGCTCCCCGCATTTGTTAGCGCGGAAAAGCAGCTCGAGCTTTCTCTCGCATCAATTGTCGGACGAGACGTCTGGCGCATGGCGACTGCGCCAAGGTCCGCTCAGACCCAAAGCGGCGTCCTGTCATTCGGTCAATCGCCACCCCAACCCCGACCACCGCCCCGCATGCCACGCCAGCGCCTCCGCAGTGACGTCCGCATTCCCCGTCACATGCAGCACCCTTCGCGCCCGCGTCATCCCCGTGTACACCAACTCCCGCGACAGCACGCGGTTGAAGCGCTCCGGCAGCACCAGCCACACGTCGTCGAACTCCGAGCCCTGCGCTTTGTGCACCGTCATCGCGAACGCGCTGTCGTGCGCGGGCAGCGCGGTGGGATGGAACGGCCGCGGGTTTCGCGGGTCATCGCCGGGGAACCACGCCATCAACGTGCCGCTGTCATCCCGCAGGCAGATGCCGATGTCGCCGTTGAACAGGCGATGGCGGTAGCTGTTCTCGGTCACCAGCAGCAGCCGGCCATGGAAGTAGCGGCTGCCAGCGGACGCGGGGCCGGCGCCGCGGCGGGTACCAGCGAGCATGTCCTCGATACGCGCATTGAGCCCCCGCGCCCCCTGCGGACCTTCGCGCACGGCCGTGAGGATGCGCATGCGGCCAGCACGAGCGAGCGCTTCGGCGGGGTCTTTGGCGTCGGCAAGCGAAGCCCAATGCGCCAGCAGATGCTCGCGATGCGACTTCAGCGGGTCGGCATCGCCTTCATGGAAATGCACACCGGAAAGCTCGCGACCGCGCAGCAGTGACAGCGCGGTGGCGGTCTCGCCTTCGCGCACGGCAGCCGCCAGCGGCGAGAGGTCGAGCGCCGCACTCTGGCGATAGCCGCGCGTGAGATGGATGTGCCGGGCCGGGAACGTGGCGCTGGGCGCGGTGGCTTCGGCGGCGCGCAGGATGCCGGCGAGCACGTCGCCCGCTTCCACCGAGGGCAGCTGGTCGGGGTCGCCGAGCAGGACCAGGCGCGCGCCGTCGGGCACGGCTTCGACCAGCTTGGCCATCAGCGGCAGGTCGATCATCGAGGCTTCGTCGACCACCACCACGTCGAACGGCAGCGGGTTGTCGGCGTGGTGCCGGAAGCGCGGCGAGTCGGGGATGGTGCCGAGCAGGCGGTGCAGCGTGGTGCCGGTGGTGGGCAGCTGCGCGCACAGCGCGGGGTCGACGCCGAGCGCGGGCAGCGCCTGCACGGCGTTGCGCACGCTCTCAGCCATGCGTTCGGCGGCGCGGCCGGTGGGCGCGGCCAGGGCGATGCGCGGCGGTGCGGCGCCGGCTTCAAGCGCCTGTGCGATCAGCAGCACCAGCATGCGGGTGATGGTGGTGGTCTTGCCGGTGCCGGGGCCGCCGGTGACGAGCAGCAGGCGGTTATGGAGCGCGGCGGCGGCGGCTTGGGCCTGACGGTCCTCGAAGGGCGCCGCGAGGCTGCCCCCATCTGCCCTTCGGGCATCTTCCCCCGCATGCGGGGGAAGAGCGGCTTCGGGGAAGAGTTGGGTGAAGAGGGGTGCGAGGTGTGCGGGGAGCTGCGCGTCGTCGCGACCGGCTTCGCTCGCCCGGGTGAGCGCGTCTCCTGCCGCGATCGCGCCTGCGTGCGGCATGGCGCGGCCGATGCGGCGGAGGCCGTCGGCCAGGCGACGTTCGTACTCGCGGTAGCGGCGCAGGTAGATGAGGCCGTGTTCGTACACGAGTGGGGCGTCGGCGGCGGATTCGGCATCGCCGGCGTCGGGGCGGGCGACCCAGCGCGAGGCTTCGAGCGCTTCGCGCCAGGCATCGGGCGTGGGCCAGTCGATCGCGGCGTCGACCAGGCGCTGCGGCTCCGCGGGGTCGAAACCGGCGTGGCCGGATGCGACCGCGAGCGAGGCCAGCGCTGCCGCTGCGAGCACGCTATCCGGCGTGTCGGGGTCCAGCCGGCGCAGGCTCTGCGCCAGTGCGTGGTCGAGCGTGCGCAGCGCGCCGGCTTTGACGAGTTGTTGCAGCAGGCCCAAGCGGCGGGTGTCGTGCGCCTGCTCCTGCGGCAGCGCACCGCGCACGTCTGGCGCGATGGCATTCGCGCCACCGGCCGTGCCGGCCTTGTCGGCTGCATCGCCGGCCTGGCTCTCGGGAAACAGCGGAAGCGTGGTCATGCCGCAGCCTCCGCGACCTGGCCAGCAAACAACGCATCCAGCTCATCCACAAGCTTCGGCATGAACCGCCACGCCTGCACCCCCTTCGCGTCTTCGCGAGAGGCATCCAGCCCCCGACAGAACACGTACCGCACACCGCCGAAGTCCCGCGCGTAGTCATACGCATCACCCAGCCGGAAGCGCAGCCATCGGTGCAGCGCGAGTGTGTAAATCAGCGCCTGCAGGTCGTACTCGCTGTGCGCCATCGCCTCATCCAACTGCGCGGGGCCGTAGCCGGGCAGGCGGTTGGACTTGTAGTCGAGCACGTACCAGCGGCCGTCGTGCACGTAGGTGAGGTCGATCAGGCCGGTCATCAGGCCTTCAAGCCGGCGCCGCACGCCGAAGCCCTGGCGCGCGGTGAGCAGGCCGTGGCGGTGCAGCAGCGCGAGCAGCGCGTCGACGCGCGTGGGCGCGAGCGCGAACTGGAACTCGATCTCCGGGCGGCGCCGGTCCGCGGGCAAGTCGGCCAGGCGCACGCCTTCGGGCAGGGCCACGGTGAGCGTGTGGCCGATGAGCGGGGTGAGCACCGCGAGCCCGTCATCGATGTCTTCGGCCGGGTAGCCGCCGGCGCGCAGGCGGTCGGCGATGAGCTTTGCATCGTCGCTGCCGGGGGCGGGCGCGCCGGGCGTCCATGCGGACCAGCGCGCGAAGTCGGTGCGTTCCAGCACGTCGTGCAGCACCACGCCGAAGCGGGTGCCGGCGAAGCGCGGGTCGAAGGCTGCTTCCGCCGTGCCGTCCGCGGCGCCAGCGGCAGCCTCGCCGTTCGCGGCGTCGAACGCGGCAGCCGTGTCGCCGTGGTCGCCGGGCTCGTCCTGGCCGCCGGGCGCGGGCTGGGTGGCGCTGGCCGACGCGTCGCCTTGGCCCTCGGCGTTGGCGAGCTGGGTGAAGCTGTAGACCCACCAGTCGCTGGCGAGCGCGCGGGTGGCGATGCGCGCGGGCGGCACGGCGTCGGTGGATGCCGGCGCGAGCCAGGGCAGCGTGGCCGGCGGCGCGCTGTCGTCGATGGCGACCGCGGTGCCGAGTGCCGCGGCCAGCGCATCGGGCTTGGCCACCATATGCAGCAGCGGCGACTTGTCGTGGTTGCTGAACATGCCGCTGGCCAGCCACAGCGCGTGGCGCGCGCGGGTGAGGCCGACGTACAGCAGGCGTGCGTCCTCGGCGCGCTGGGCGAGGGTCCACGCATCTTTGGCTGCTTCCCAGCCGGAACGCGACGGCAGCAGCTTCCAGTGCAGCGCGCGGCCGCCCTCGCCGTTCACCACGGCGCGCTGCCCGGGGCTGCGCGTGGGCGAGCCGATGGCCGCGAACGGCATGAACACCAGCGGGTATTCCAGGCCCTTGCTCTTGTGCAGGGTGACCACCTGCACGCGCTTTGCGTCGGACTCCAGCCGCAGCAGCTGGCTCTCGTCGTTGGCATTGGCGTCGGCGATGGCGTTCGCCAGCCAGTCGACCAGGCCGTGCAGGCCGAGCGCGCGCGCCTGCGCGTCCTGCAGCAGTTCGGCCAGCTGCAGGTAGTTGGTGAGGCGACGTTCGCCGTCGAGCAGGCCGAGCAGGCGGCCGGCGTGTTCGGCGCAGAGCTCGTTGATCAGCGCGAGCGGGCCGCCGCGCTGCAGGCGGTCGCGCCAGGCGAGTGCTGCGAGCTGCCAGGTGCGCAGCGCTTCGCCATCTTCGTCGAGCGCGGCGATCGCGGTGGCGTCCAGGCCCACCAGCACCGTGGACAGCGCCATGCGCAGGCGGCCGTCGTCGGCGCCGTGCAGGAGCGCCAGCAGCAGCGCGTGCAGGTCGCGCGCTTCGGGCGTGGCGAACAGGCTCTGCTTGCCGGCGGCGACCGCGGGGATGCCGGCCATCGCCAGCGCGTGGCGGATGCGCGTGGCCTCGTTGTGCGAGCGCACCAGCACGGCGATGTCGCCGGGCTGCACGGGGCGGCCTTCGATGCTGGCGTGGCCGTCGCGGGCGTCGGTGAGCACGCGGTGGATGGCGGCGACGCAGGCCTGGGTGGCGAGTTCGCGCGACGGGCCGGCATTCCAGGGCTTCAGTTTGCCCTTGCTGTCGCGATCTTCCGGGAGCGGCGCCTGCCACAGCGTCAGCGCCGGCGCAGGCGCGCCGTGGCGCAGGAAGTCCTCGTCGCGGCGCACGCCGCCGGGCATGACTTCACGAAAGCCGATGCGCGGATCGATGAAGGGCGCCGGAATCTTCCTGGCGGGATCAGTAGCGGTATCCGCATCCGCCGCCGCTTGCGCCTGCGCGTAGAGCGCAGAGACCGCGCGCAGCACCGAAGGACGCGAACGGAAGTTGCTCGACAGCGGAGGGGCTTCGGCGGCCGTCGCGCGCGCGGCGAGGTAGGTCTCGACGTCGCCGCCGCGGAAGCCGTAGATCGCCTGTTTGGGGTCACCGATCACGTACAGCGCCGGCGCACCGCTGGCTGCGCCGAACACGCGGTCGAAGATGCGCCACTGGCGGGCGTCAGTGTCCTGGAACTCGTCGACCAGGGCCACGGCGTACTGGGCGCGCAGCTTGGCGGTGAGCGCTTCGGCCTGCCGGCCGTCGTCATGCGTGGGGTCGATGGCGTCGGCGACGCGGTCGATCAGGTCGTCGTAGGTCTGCACGCGCTGCTGCTGCTTGGCGCGGGCGACGCGCAGGCGGGCGTCGTCGCGCAGGCGGTGCAGCAGCTCGACGCGGCGCGCGTCCTTCCACTCGGCCATCGCGGTGAGTGCGTCGAGATAGCCGGGGACGGCATCGCAGATCGGCGAGTCCGGCGTGCGGCCGGCGCCGGCCTTGCTGGTGCGCAGCAACAGGGTGTCGCGGTGCAGCTGCGGGAGCTTTGCGTGCTCGAACGGCGCGCCGCGCTCGCCGGCGTGGCACCACTGGTGCAGCGAATCGAACAGCGCGGTGATCCAGTCGATCTTGTAGCTGCCGCCGTGCAGGATCTTGTTGTCCACCGCCGACACCAGCGCCGCGCGGAAGTCATCGCCATGCGCGCGGAAGGCGGTGGCCAGCGCTTCACCGGTCGCATGCAGGCGCGGCGCGGGATGGTCCGGCAGCTCGGCCAGCGCCGGGCGCAGCAGGGGTTCGCGCACCAGCGGTGCGAGATCCGCGGCGAGCGCCTGCGGGCCGCCCGGCCACAGCGCCAGCAGGTCGTCGGCGGCGTCGCGTTCGCTGCCGTGCGAGCGCCACAGGTCGGCGGCGATAGCCTCATACAGCGGCGTGTCGCTGGTGAGCAGCTCCGGCGCATCGAAGGCCTGGCCGACTTCCAGCGCGTGCTCGCGCAGCACGCGGGCGCAGAAGCCGTGGATGGTGAAGATGGCCGCGAGGTCGATATCGTTGGCGGCGGCGTGCAGGCGGCGGCGCAGGGCGTCGGCGGATTCGCTGCCGCGCGCCAGGTGGGCGTCGAGCACGGCGTGGGTGAGCGTGGCTTCGGGCGAGGCATCGGCGGCCGGCGCGGCACCGACCAGCTGCTCGGCCAGCAGCAGGCGCGCGCGGATGCGGTTGCGCAGCTCCTGGGTGGCGGCCTCGGTGAAGGTGACGGCGAGCACCTGGCCCACGCGCAGCCCGCGCTCCACCACCAGGCGCACCACCAGCGTGGCCAGGGTGAAGGTCTTGCCGGTGCCGGCGGAAGCCTCGATGGCGTGGACGCCTTCGAGCGCGAGGTCGAGGTACGGGTCGCGTCCGGATGCACGCGTGGCTCCACTACCGACGCCCGCCTGCGGAGCGCCGGAGTCCGGCCCCGTGCCTGCATCCGTACCTGCGTGCATGACGTTCTTGCCCGCGCTCATTCCGCATCCTCCAGGTCGAGCTTGGCGGCGATGTCGCGCAGCGCGCCGAGATCGGTGCCGGCGTAGACCTTGCCGGCCACGACCGCCGAATAGATCGCCATCGCCATATCCACGAATGCGACCTGGGTGGCCTCGTCGGTGAACGGGTCACGGCCGCGCAGCGCCAGCCGCAGGGCTTCGCCCGTGCCCTCGCCCCAGCTGCGGTCGCTGCCATGCCAGCGTTTGGCGGCGAGGTCCAGGCCGCGCTCGAGGCTGTCGGCGCGGAACAGCTCCCAGCCGCTGTAGGGCGCGAACGGCAGCGGCCGGCGCAGGCCCCTGGTGTGGAGGTCGATGAGCATGCGCAGCACGTCGCGCGCTTCGTCTTGATCGAGCGGCGCGCGCGGGTGCGGACCAACGCCGTGTTCGCCGCCGTCGTGGAATTCGACCAGCGGCACGTTTCGGCCGGCCGCACTCGCCAGCAGCCAGTCGAGACCGTTGCGGATCGCCGACTGCCCGGCGGGCGGATCGAAGCGCACGCGTGCGATACCGTGCGGGTAGGCATCAGCGACGCGACCGCGCAGGGTCAGGCTGCCCGAGCTGCCAGCACCGCCAGGACCGCCGGCACCGCTCTGCAGCGTGACGCCGTCGATCAGGACTTCGAGCCGCGGAGCATCGGCGTCGGTCGCACCACGCCACTCGGCGAAGGCGGCCGCATACGCATCCACCTGCCCGCGCACGTCTTCCAGCGTGCGCCGACCCAGCGGACCGGACGGCAGCAGCCCGCGCGCGCGCAGAAGCGCATGCGTCGCAGTGTCGTCATCGCCGCGCAGCGCGGCGTCGAACACCGCCTTCTGCAATACCTGGCGAGCGAAGCCACGGCCCGGCGCCAGCAGCGGCTCGACGTCCTCATCCACCGCTTCGACTTCGGCCAGGCGCAGGCCGAGGCGCTGCTTCAGGAACGTCTCCGCGGGCGCCTGCAGGAAGCGACGGAGTTCGTCGAGCGACAGCGTGGCCTCGTCTTCGCTCCCGCCTTGCGGCGGTTGCGCGGCGTTGCGCTTCACGGCGTCGCCAATCGGGTTGCCGATGCCGCCATTGGTGCTGGCCCCACTATCGCCGCTGTCGCTGTCGCTGCCACCCGTCATCGCCGCCAGCGCCTCATCGCCAAACCACGCCGGCAACGCCACCCGCTTCTGCGCCGGCTGCGACGCCGCCGGCCACCACTGCGCGTAATACGAGAACCGCCGCGGCTCATCCTCGCTGCCAAACGCCGCCGGCGCGAACGGCTGCAGCGTGTGCCGCACCACCAGCGCCTCGCCCGCCTCTGCCTCCGGCGCGTGCTGCGCATCGGCCGCGGCCAGCAGGTCGGCCACCAGCACCGAGGGCTCACGCGCGCTGCCGTCACGCGGGTCGGCGCCCTGGTAGCTGACGTAGAACACGTCCTGCGCGGCGGCGAACAGCTGCAGGAACAGGAAGCGGTCGTCGTCGCGCGTGGAGCGGTCGCCCTGGCGGCGCTGGCCGCCGGCGAGATCCGCGGTGAGGCGGTCCAGGCCACCGGCGGGATCGCGGCGCGGGAACTCGCCGTCGTCCATGCCCAGCAGGCAGATCGCGCGGAACGGCAGCAGGCGCATCGGCACCATGCGCGCGATGCTGACGCCGCCGGTCAGCAGCGGCGCGCGGGTGTCGGCCTCCGACAGCGCGGCCGTGAAGTGCGCGCGCACGATCCCGGCCGGCACCGGCAGCTCCACGCCGGCGCGGCGCGCATCGGCGGCGAAATCGTCGATCAGCGTGCGCAGGCGGTCGAGCGCGCGGCGCGTGGCCGGTGACGACGGCGGCTGCGGCAGCAGCGCATCGAGCAGGCCGAGCAGGCGCTCGCGCCAGCCGTCGGGCGTCAGCGCTTCATCGAGCACGCGGGCGTGGCGCGCGAGCACGCGCAGCAGCCGCACCAGGGTGTCGAGCGCATCGAGCGCGCTGCCTTCCAGCTCCGGCATTGGCGCGATGACCTGGCCACTGGCGGTAGTGATCGGCGCATCGCTGCCGGTGGCATGGCCGAGCAGCAGGCGGTCCAGCGCGAAGGCCCAGGTGTAGGCATCGTCGGCGGGGGCATCCAGGCGCGCGCGGTGCGCGGCGTCCAGGCCCCAGCGCGCGCCGGCGGCGTGCAGCCAGGCGTGCAGGCGGTCGAAGGCGGCGGCGTCGAGCCGCGCGGCCTCGGCCAGCGGCGGGCTGGCCAGCAGGTCCAGCGTTTCCACCAGGCCGAAGCGCGCCACCGGCAAGGCCAGCAGGCGCAGGAACACGTCGGCCAGAGGCTCGCCGGCCAGCGGGCTGGCGTCGGCCACGGCATAGGGAATCGCCTGGTTGAAGCCGGCCTCGCTGCGGCCGCGGCCGCCGAAGACGGCGTCAAGGTAGGGCAGGTAGGGATCGATGTCCGGCGCCAGCACCGCCACGTCGCGCGGCTGCAGCGGCGGATCGAAGCGCGGGTCTTCGAACAGCGCGCGCAACTGGTCGTGCAGCACCTGCAGTTCGCGCAGGCGGGTGTGGCAGGCGTGCACCTGCAGGCTGGGGTCGTCGCGGCGCAGCGCCGGCAGCCGGGTGCGCGCATCGTTCACGCTCGGCGCCAGCGGCGGCGACGATCGGCGATGGAACAGGTCCGACTGCAGGCGCCGCAGCAGGCTGCCGTGCATCGCGCCGCCGCCCTCGCCCGGATCGGCATCGCCGCGGAACTCGATGTCCGGGTGCACGACTTCGTAATTGCCCAGCACCGCCATGAAGTCGCGCCCGGCCGCCCCCCAGGCGCGCAGCAGCGGGTTCTCGCCAGCGGCGGCATCCGGATCGCCGCCGCGCACGCGCTGCAGATCACCCCAGTAGTCGCGGCTGGGTGAGGGCACGTAGAGATGCAGCGTGCCGACGCGCGCGACGGTCGCGATCACGCGCAGGACGTCCGGGGACACGTTGAGGATGGCGAAGGCGAACAGCCGCTTCGGCAGGCCGGCGGGCAGATGCGCATCGGGCGCCGCGAAGCCGCGCAGATAGGCATCGATGCGCCGCGCGCGGTGTTCCGTGCCGCCCGCCACGCGCCGCCACAGCGCGGCCTGCGGATCGCGCGGCGCCTCGCCGGCCTCCCATGCCAGCAGCCACTCGCGGCGCCAGGCCTTGTACTTCTCGAACGCCTGCGCGAGCTCGCCGGCCAGCGACCAGGCCTTCAGCGGGTCCGGTGCGGATTCCAGGTAGTCGCGCATGGGCTGCAGCGCGCGCTCGCGCAGCACCGCCGGGTCCGACAGCGCCGCGTGCACGCGCCAGCGCAGCGCGGCGGCGTCCAGGTCTTCGCCGCGCCCCGGCACGTTGGCATCCAGCGCGCGCTGCACGAACTCGCCCGGGGTCAGGAACTCGAGGTTGGCGGCTACGCCGTGCGCTTCGGCCAGCGTGGCCTGCAGCCAGCGGCGCATGGCGGGCTGGGGGATCAGGACGACGTCGGGTTCGAGCAGGCCCTGTCCCGGCGCCGGCACGCGCAGCTCGGCCGACAGCAGTCCGGCCAGCACATCCAGCGCGTTCGAGTGGTACAGGCGGAAATCGGACCGTCCACTCATCGCAGCGACCACCGCCACGCGCGCTCGATCCGCCCTGCATCCCTGGCCAGCGGCGTGCACAGGCGGCGCGGATCCGGACGGATGCCCACGCGCCCGAGATCGAGCGCCGGCACGCGTTCGTCCAGACCCAGTCCGCGGGCCAGCGAGACGCCGTGGAAGCGCACGCGCGCCCAGTGCGCCGCACCGTGGATGCCGTTCCAGTCGAGGCGGAACTCCTTCCGCAGATGCGCCACCAGCCCAAGCCCGCCCATTCCTGCCCCCCTGTACCGACCGCCATGATGCCGCAGGCCGGTCGCAGCGAGTGATACGGAGCGGAAGGACCCCTTTGGGAGCGGCTACGGCCGCGATCGCGCGCCATCGCGGCTGTAGCCGCTCCCACAAGAGCAGGGCCCTCCCGGACCGGGAGCCGCCCCCGCATGGCCCTCCGACACGAGCAGCCCCGGGCACCGCTGGTCCTGATCGGCGATAATCGACGACACGCCGCGCTTCACCTCCATTCAGCCGCTTCCGGCCAAGCTTTCGCGTTTGCCCCCGCCCGCAACTCCGGCAGCCCGATGCCCCATGCAGCGCCCGACACGCACGATCCCGCCGTCCGCCTCTCCGGCGTGCGACTGGACCGCGGTGCGCGCACGATCCTGGACGACATCGACCTGGTGGTCCCGCGCGGCAGCATCACCGCGATCCTTGGCCCCTCGGGCAGCGGCAAGTCCACCCTGCTCGCCGCGCTGACCGGCGAACTGGTGCCGGCCGCGGGCACGGTGGAGGTCTTCGGCCAGCCGGTGCCGCGCCGCCATCGCGAGCTGCTCGAGCTGCGCAAGGGCATCGGCGTGCTGCTGCAGGGCAACGGCCTGCTCACCGACCTCACCGCCGGCGAGAACGTGGCGCTGCCGCTGCGCGCGCACACGAAGCTGCCGGCGCCGGTGATCGAACAGTTGGTGCTGATGAAGCTGCACGCCGTGGGCCTGCGCACCGCCGCCGATCTGTACCCGCGCGAGCTCTCCGGCGGCATGGCGCGCCGCGTGGCGCTGGCACGGGCGATCGCGCTCGACCCGCCGCTGATGCTCTACGACGAGCCGCTGACCGGCCTCGACCCGATCGCCTCGGGCGTGATCATGAGCCTGATCTCGCGCCTCAACGCCACGCTCGGCCTGACCAGCATCATCGTCAGCCACCACGTGCGCGAGACGCTGCCGATCGCCGACCAGGTGCTGGTGACCGCCAACCGCGGCATCGTCTTCGCCGGCACGCCGGCCGAGCTTGAATCCAGCGACGACCCGCTGCTGCGCCAGTTCCTGCGCGGCGAGCCCGACGGCCCGATCGCGTTCGATCCGGCCTCGGCCGCGTTCTCCATCGCCGGGGCCTCCTGATGGCTATTGTCTCCAGCATCCGCTCCCTCGGCCGCGCCGGCCTGTTCTCTCTGTCGGTGTTCGCAGCCTCGAAGCCGACCCGCGATTTCTTCACCGAGCTCGTGCGCGAGATCTACAAGATCGGCGCGCGCTCGCTGCCGATCATCGCCGTCGGCGGCGCCTTCGTCGGCTTGTCGCTGACCCTGCTCGGCTACCGCGCGCTGGAAACCTACGGCGCCTCCAACCAGGTCAGCGTGCTGATCGGCCTCGGCCTGTACCGCGAGCTGGCGCCGGTGCTCACCGCGCTGCTGTTCATCGGCCGCGCCGGCTCGTCGATTGCCGCCGAACTGGCGCTGATGCGCGCCACCGACCAGATCCAGGCCCTGGGCCTGATGGCGATCGACCCGGTCGCCAAGGCCGTCGCGCCGCGCTTCTGGGCGGCGGTGATCTGCGTGCCGCTGCTGACCGCGATCTTCGTCAGCTTCGCCCTGACCGCAAGCTGGTTCCAGGCGGTGCAGGTGCTGGGCGTCGACAACGGCAGCTTCTGGCAGACCATGCGCGACGTGGTCGATTTCCGCGACGACTTCCTGGTCGCGTTCATGAAATCGGCCGTCTTCGGCGGCACCGCGGCCCTGGTCGCGGCCTACGTCGGCTTCCACGCCGAACCGACCATCGAAGGCACCTCGATCGCCACCACCCGCGCCGTCGTCAACGCTTCCCTGCTGGTGCTGATGTTCAACTTCGTCCTCTCCGCGCTGCTGTTCCGATGAGCCGCGGAAAGAGCATTTGCCTCGGATCTGCGCGGCAGAAAGGCTTTTCAAAGGTATGTCCCCTATGAATACATCCCGTGGCCCAAGACTCGAATTCGCCGTCGGCGCCTTCCTGCTGCTGGCGCTCGCCTCCGTGCTGGTGCTGGCCGTGGCATCGACCAACGGCAAGTTCGGCTTCGCGCGCGATACCTACGAGCTGACCGCGCGCTTCACCAATCTCGGCCAGCTGCGGCCCAACGCGCCGGTCAAGGTCGGCGGCGTGACGATCGGCAGCGTCTCGGGGATCGACCTTGATCCGGTGAAATTCGACACCATCGTGACCCTGGCGATCGAACAGCGCTTCAACGAGATCCCGATCGACACCTCGGCGCAGATCCTCACCGGCGGCCTGCTGGGCGAGAGCTACGTTGGCCTGCAGCCCGGCGGCGACATGGAAGTGTTCCTGCCCGGCGAGGAGCTGGTCTACACCCAGCCCGCCGTCGACCTGATGCAGATGGTCGGCAAGTACATGTTCAGCGGCGGCGGCAATGATGGCGCTGCCGGTGATGGCACCAGCGCGCCGGCAGCCGCCGCCGAAGACACCCCGTCCCCCACGGAGATCACCCCATGACCGTCCGCCCCCTGCTTCCCCTCGTGCTGGCCTCGGCCATCCTCGCCGCGGCGCCGTTTTCGGCGCTGGCCCAGGCCCCGGCCGCCAAGCCCGCAGCCGCCGCCACCCAGGGCGAATCGCCCAGCAAGATGGTGCTCGACAACAGCCAGCGCGTGCTGTCGACGCTGGAATCGCGTCGCGCCGAGTTCAGCGCCGACCGCGGCAAGCTCCAGGCCTTCATCACCAGCGAATTCGACCAGATGTTCGACCGCGACTACTCCGCGCGCCAGGTGCTCGGCCGCCACGGCCGCGGCGCCAGCGACGCCGACGTCAAGGTGTTCGCCGACGCCCTGGCCGAGAGCCTGATGCGCCGCTACGGCAGCTCGCTGCTCGACTTCAACACCCAGCTCCGGGTGCGTCTGAAGTCGGAAACGCCGCTGCCGCGCGGCCTGGGCGTGAAGGTCTCCAGCGAGATGCTGCGCTCCGGCGGCGAGCCGATCCCGGTCGACTACCTGTTGCGCCAGACGGCTGACGGCTGGCGCGTGTTCGACGTGATGGTCGAAGGCGTGTCCTTCGTGCAGACCTTCCGCCAGCAGTTCGACACTCCGCTGTCGCGCAAGTCGATCCGTGCGGTGGCGGCCGACCTGAGCGCCGGCCGCGTGCAGGCCGATGCCGGCACCAACTGAGCCCGGCGTGCGCCGCGATGGCGACGCGCTGCGCGTCAGCGGCGCCGTCGTGCGCGAAGCCGTGCCCGCGCTGTGGCGCGCCGCAGCGCCACAGGCGGCGGGCGCGCGCAGCCTGGACATCACCGCGGTGACCCGGCTCGACAGCGCCGGGTTGGCGCTGCTTTCCGCCCTGGCCAAGGCCACCGGGCACGGCGGCGCCATTGACGTGGCGGGTACACCGCCCGACCTGGCCGACCTGCGCGCAGCCTATCGGCTTGACGCGGCGCTCGGCTTCGCCTCCTAGACAAGGACGAGCACGCATGCGCACGGACAGCCAACCCCATTCCCGACTGCGCGCGGCCGCGCTCGCACTCGCCTTCGCGATGCTGGCCGCGTGTGCCGGCACCGCGCCGCGCGCCGACGCGCCAATCGGGCCTTCGGCGGCGGCTGGTCCGCACGCGGCGGTCGCAACAGCGGTGGCCGCAGAGCCGGCGACGGTGGTCGACCCGGCAGCAGGCACCGCAGATGTCGACACTGTCAGCGCCTCCGGCTCCAGCATCGATTCCGCCGCGGCCGCCGCAACCGGCGACGGCTTCGACGCCAACGGCACCATCGCCAACGCACCCACCGAGGCCGAACTCGACTACGCCGCCCTGTACGGCACCCGGGTCTACGATCCGATCGCCGACCCGACCCTGCCCACGCCCGCGCAGCTTCCGGGCGCGAGCTACGACCCCTGGGAAGGCTGGAACCGCCGCGTGCACGGCTTCAACATGGCGATTGATCGCACCGTCGCCGAGCCGCTGGCGCGCGCCTACATGAAGGTGACGCCGCGCCCGGTGCGCCTGGGCGTCGGCAACTTCTTCAACAACCTCGGCCAGCCGGTCAGCGCCCTCAACGCGCTGCTGCAGGGCAAGCCCAAGCAGGCCGGGCAGTCGCTGGGGCGCTTCCTGGTCAACGTCACCATCGGCGTGGGCGGCCTGTTCGACCCGGCCTCGCGCATGCACATCCCCAACCGCAGCGAGGACTTCGGCCAGACGCTGGGCGTCTGGGGTTGGGAAAGCTCGCGCTTCGTGGAGCTGCCGCTGTTTGGTCCGCGCACCGTGCGCGACGTGTTCGGCCTCATCGGCGATGGCCAGGTCTCGCCGCAGCGCCAGATCAACGACGACACCGTACGCATCGGCCTGCAGGGCCTGCAGCTGGTCGACCTGCGTACCCAGCTGTTCGCCGTCGATCGCCTGCGCGAAGGCGCGGCCGACGAGTACGCCCTGGTGCGCGACGCCTGGATGCAGCGCCGCAACTACCAGATCAACGGCGACCGCATCCGCGAGGACCAGGAAGACCTTCCCGACTACCTGCTCGATGACGAAGCCAACCCCACCGTGCCCGTGGACGTGATGCCCATCATCCCCGGCTCGTCCCCGAACTGACCCCGCTTTTGACCGGCCAGGCTTTTGACTGGCCCGGCCTTTGACTGGCCCGGCTTTTGTAGGAGCAGCTATAGCTGCGATTGCATCCGAGGGCACCTCTGCCACAGCAGATAGCGCTGGAGTGGTCGCAGCTATAGCTGCTCCTACATTGCGGTCTTGTGGGAGCCCCTGTTGTGGGAGCTGCTGTTGTGGGAGCCCCTGTTGTGGGCGCCGCTTTTGTGGGAGCAGCTATAGCTGCGATTCACGCCGCCGGATCGTCCCCGTTCGCGCCAATCCCCTCCCCCAACAACTCCTGCACCCCCACCTCCGCCCCCGGCAGCGACTCCACGCCCTTGAGCTGGCGCTCGATCGCGCGCGTGCGCACGCCGGCCTGCTTGATGCTGTTCTGCACCGTGTCCAGCTGCCCGTGCGCCCGCTCCAGCACCGTGGCGAACTTGCCGAACTCGCTCTTCACCGCACCCAGCACCTGCCAGACCTCGCTTGAGCGCTGTTCGATGGCCAGCGTGCGGAAGCCCATCTGCAGGCTGTTGAGCAGCGCCAGCAGCGTGGTCGGTCCGACCATGGTCACGCGGAAGTCGCGCTGCAGCGCTTCAAACAGTCCCGGGCGGCGCAGCACTTCGGCGTACAGGCCTTCGGTGGGCAGGAACAGCAGCGCGAAGTCGGTGGTATGCGGCGGCGCAAGATACTTGTCGCGGATGCGCTTGGCCTCCAGCCGCACCTGGCGCTCCAGCGCCACAGCGGCCTGTTTGGCGGCATCGGCATCGGCACGGTCCTGCGCGTCGAGCAGGCGCTCGTAGTCATCGCGCGGGAACTTGGCGTCGATCGGCAGCAGCACCGGCTGGCCCGGCTGCGAGCCGGGCAGGCGGATCGCGAACTCCACGCGCTCGCCGCTACCGGGCACGGTGGCGCAGTTGGTTTCGTACTGCTCGATGGTCAGCACCTGTTCCAGCAGCCCCGCCAGCTGCACCTCGCCAAAGATGCCGCGGGTCTTGACGTTGCCCAGCACGCGCTTGAGATCGCCGACGCCAGCGGCCAGTTCCTGCATCTCGCCCAGGCCGCGCTGCACCTGCTCCAGGCGCTCGGACACCAGCTTGAACGATGCGCCCAGGCGCGCCTCGAGCGTGGTCTGCAGCTTTTCATCCACGGTCTCGCGCATCTGTTCGAGCTTCTGCGCGTTGTCGGCCTGCAGCGACTTCAGCTGCGACTCCAGCGTGGCGCGCATCTCGCCGATGCGCTGCTCGTTGCGCTGGGTGAGTTCGGTCACCCGCTGGCCAAGCTGGTCGGCGAAGCGCTGCTGCGCCTCCGCGCCCTCGCTGCGCGCCTTGCGCGCGTCCTCGCCCAGCGCCTCGCGCAGCACGTCCAGG
The DNA here is from genome assembly GCF_039548395.1 of Luteimonas changyuni. Lineage (NCBI taxonomy): Bacteria > Pseudomonadati > Pseudomonadota > Gammaproteobacteria > Lysobacterales > Lysobacteraceae > Luteimonas > Luteimonas changyuni. The sequence continues at coordinate 8,456 of NZ_JBCLUZ010000030.1, read as the reverse complement.
CGCTGGTCGGTGCGGGCGCTGAATTCGGTCAGCCGCGCACCGAAGCCGTCGATGCGCTGGCCCTGCGCCATGCCCAGGCTGTCGAGCTGCAGCCGCAGCTCCCCGCGCCCGTCGCGCTGCTCAGCCCGCAGCACCTCTTCCAGCTCCTGGCGCAGCGCCACCAGCGCCGCCTCCGGCCGCCGCAGCAACAGCACCACAAGCAACACGATGGCCACCGCCACCGCCGCCAATACCAGCATCAACAAGGTCTGAACATCCATGCGCGCAGTGTAGCCGGCAGCGTCGCACCCCTTGCGACCCAAACTCGGCGACCCGGCATAACGGATTCCCCAAGCCGGGACTACCGTCCCGGAGCCCGCGCCGGAACCCTGTGGGAGCAGCTATAGCTGCGATGGCGAAGTGGCCCCAGCGCAGGTCGCAGCTGTAGCTGCTCCCACAGAAGCAGAGGAGCGATGCCGGAGGAGGCCATATGCAAATCCACACCCGCCGCGTCTACGCCGAGCCAGCCAGCCACGAAGGCCACCGGGTGCTGGTCGACCGCCTGTGGCCGCGCGGCAAGTCCAAGGCCGATCTCGAAGGCGTGCCCTGGGTGAAATCAATCGCCCCCAGCGACGAACTCCGCCACTGGTTCGATCACGATCCGGAAAAATGGCCGGAGTTCAAGCGCCGCTACTTTGGCGAGCTCGATGCCAACTCCGAAGGACTGGCCGAGCTGCGCAAGGCGCTGGGTCGCGGTGCCCATGCCACCCTGCTCTACGCGGCGCACGACGAGGACCACAACAACGCCGTCGCCCTCGCCGAATATCTCGGCAAGCACCCGTAGGGCCGTCTTCCGCCTTCCTCCTGCGGGAGCGGCTATAGAGATCCTGTGTGGGAGCGGCTATAGAGATCCTGTGTGGGAGCGGCTATAGCGATCTTGTGTGGGAGCGGCTATAGCCGCGACAGCATCGCGACAGCGCGGCAATCGCGGCTATAGCCGCTCCCACAAAAAAAGCGCGTCAGTCCAGCACCCTGCAGAACACCGCCTTCAGGTAGCGCGATTCCTGCGCGTTCGCCATGAACGGATGATCCGGGCCGGCGCCCGACACCTTCAGCACCTGCACCTTGCGGTTGGAGAAGAACGCCGCCCGCCGCAGCATGTCCAGGAACTGGTCCTCGGCCACCAGCCCGGTGCACGAGAACGTCGCCAGCAGCCCGCCGGGCTTGACCACCGACAGCGCCAGCTTGTTCATGTCCAGGTACTTCTTCAGCGCCGGGATCACCTGCTCGCGGTCGCGGGTCATCTTGGCCGGGTCCAGCACCACGACATCGTACTGCTCGCCCGCGTTCGACGCGTCGCGCAGCCAGGGGAAGATGTCGGCCTGGACGAAGCGCGGGCGCACGCCGTTCAACTTCGCGTTGCCCTTGGCCAGCTCGATCACGTCGGCGTCGATGTCCACGCCCACCACGTCCGCCGCGCCGCGCACCGCCGAATACACCGCGAAGCCGCCGGTGTTGCAGCACAGGTCGAGCACGCGCTTGCCGGCCACCTGGCGGCTCAGCCACTCGCGGTTCTCGCGCTGGTCGGCGAAGAAGCCGGTCTTGTGCGCGCCCGAAGGGTCGGCGCGGAAGCGGATTCCGTGCTCGGTGATGATCGCGGGCTCGGTGCCGCGCGTGGTGTGGAAGTCGAAGCTTTCCTGCTTCTGCACGTGCTCGTCGGCGAAGGCGTGGAAGCGGCAGCCCGGGAACTGCTCGCGCAGCGCCTCCATGATCCACTCGCGGTGGCGGAACATGCCGGCGCTGAAATACTCCAGCACCAGCAGGTCCGCGTAGCGGTCGACCACCAGGCCGCTGAGCCCGTCGCCCTCGCTGTGCACCACGCGCCAGGCGTCCGACACCTCGTCCAGGCGCAGCACCTCGCGGCGCAATGCCACCGCCTCGGCGATCCTGCGCGAGAACCAGCCGGCGTCCACCGGCACGTTCGGATCCGTCTCCAGGATGCGCACCGCGATCCGCGAATGGCCGTTGTAGAAGCCGCGGCCGATCCACTCGCCGTCGATCCCGACCACGTCGACGATGGTCCCGGGCTTGGGCCGCGGGGTCGGCTTCTCCACCAGTTTCTGGAAAATCCACGGGTGGCTTGAGCGCCAGGCGTTGCGCAGGCGGACGACGGGGAGTGCTTCGTTCATGGCGCGATTCTACCGGGTCGCCCACCCTCAGGCCTTGCGTTGCCGCCATCCGCCGCCATGCTTCCTGCCATGGACCTGCCCGCCCACGACCATCCGCCCGACTCCGCCGCCCAGCGCGCCGCCGACTGGCGCCGCTTCCGCCGCGCCGCCGGTGCATCGGCACTGTTCGTCGCCGTGCTGGCCATCGTCTACGCCGCCCAGGCCGGCTTCAGCGCGCGCGCGTTCGCCGTCGCCCCCGGCAGCGCGGCCGGCCTGTTCGGGCTGCTGACCGCCCCCCTGCTTCACGGCTCGCTGGAACACCTGGTCGCAAACGGTGTCGCCGTGCTGTTCCTGGGCACCCTGGCCGGCTGGGTCTACCCGCGCGCCACCCTGCGCGGCCTGCCGCTGATGTGGCTCGGCTCGGGCCTCGGCGCATGGCTGCTGGGCGCACCGGGCTCGTACCACCTGGGCGCCAGCGGCGTGACCCACGGCCTGATGTTCCTGGTGATGGCGCTGGCCGTGCTGCGCCGCGACCGCGCCGCCATCGCCGCCAGCATGATCGGCTTCATGTTCTACGGCGGCATGCTGCTGACCGTGCTCCCGCGCGAGCCCGGGGTGTCCTGGCAGTCGCACCTCGGCGGCGCCATCGGCGGCATCGTCGCGGCCTGGCTGTTCCGTCGCCTCGATCCCGCCGCGCCGCGCAAGCGCTACAGCTGGGAGCTCGAGGAAGAACAGGCCGCCGCCGACGCCGAACGCATCGCCGCCGAGCGCGGACAGTTCGAACCCGGTGCCCCCGAAGACGTGCCCGTCCTGTGGAATCGCCCCGAGCCGTCCGGGGAGGAGCACGGCACCATCCTGCAGTTCCCGCCGCGCGATCGGCGATAGACTCGGGGCATGGACATCCGCCCCACGACCCTGTTGCTGCTGGCGATCCTGCCCTTCGCCGCCGCTGACACCGCCACCGCAGCCACCGCCGCGAACGACGCCGCCGAGAACAGCGCCATGGCCGAAGTCGAGGCCCGGCTGCAGCCCTATACCGGCGACGTCCCCGGCGCCGCACTGCTGGTGCTGCGCGACGGCGAACCCGTGGTGCGTCGCGGCGTCGGCCTGGGCGATGTCGCCGCCGGCACTCCGGTCACGCCGGCCACCAGTTTCCGCCTCGCCTCGGTGAGCAAGCAGTTCACCGCCGCCGCCGTGCTGCTCCTGGCCGAAGACGGCCGCCTGCGCCTGGACGATCCCGTGCGTCGCTGGCTGCCGGCGCTCCCCGCCAGCGCCGACGACGTGACCCTGCACCACCTGCTCAGCCACACCTCCGGCCTGCACGACTACGAAGACATCATGGCCGCCGATTTCGAAGGCCAGGTGCACGACGCCGACGTGCTGTGCCTGCTGGCGACGGGCCGGGCCTGCGACGACGGCAGCGACCTCGCGGGCGCGGCGGCCCCCGTGCCCGCCCCGCCCTACTTCCCGCCCGGGACCGCCTACCGCTACAGCAACAGCGCCTACGCCCTCCTCGCCCTGGTGGTCGAAAAGGCGTCCGGCGTGTCCTACCCCGGCTTCCTCCGCGAGCGCATCTTCGCCCCCCTGGGCATGGACCACAGCCTGGCCTTCGTCGACGGCGTCAACACACCCGCCAACCGCGCCTACGGCCACAGCGCCGGTGCCGACGGCGAGGGCTGGACCCGCAGCGACCAGTCCACCACCAGCGCCGTGCTCGGCGACGGCGGCATCTACTCCTCCATTGACGACCTCGCCAAATGGGACGCCGCCCTCTATGACGACCGCCTGCTGTCCGACGCCTCGCGCGCGCTGGCGTTCTCGGCGCAGACCCGCACGTCCACCGGCGAAGACGACGTCGCCGCCTACGGCTACGGCTGGCGCCTGGACGGCGGCCTGATGTGGCATTCCGGCGAGACCATGGGCTTCCGCAACGTCATCCTGCGCTGGCCGGCCCAGCGCCTGACCGTGCTCATGCTGACCAACCGCAACAGCCCCGAACCCTACGCCGCCGCCCGCGCGATCGGCGATGCCTGGCTGCGCGAGTCCGCCGCCACGCGCTAGGCTTGCGCCCCCGCCAACCACAGGCCACGCCATGTCCTTCGACGCCCGCCGCATGACGCCGGCCGCCCTCGTGTTGAGCCTGCTGCTGGCGCTGCCTGCATGCAACCGCAGCCCGGCGCCTGGTGCCGACGCGCCGCCACCAGCGTCCACCGCACGTTCGCAGGATCCCGCCGCGAACCGCATCGAAGCCGACGTCCGCGCACTTGCCGACGACCGGATGCAGGGTCGCGAGACCGGCACTCCCGGCCACGACCTCGCCGCGGATTACGTCGCCGCGCGCTTTGCCGAAGCCGGCCTCGTCCCCGGGGGCGAAGACGGCGGCTGGTTCCAGCGCGTGCCGCTGCTGCGCGCCACCATCGCCGCCCAGGGCGCGCGACTGGAAGTCCATCTCGACGGCCAGTCGCGCTCCCTGGCGTTCCAGGACGAATTCCTGCCGATGGCGAACTTCAACCGCCCCGATGCCGCGGTCGAAGCAGCGGCGGTGTTCGTCGGCCAGGCCATCCACGCGCCGGAGCTTGGCCATGACGACTTCGCCGGACTCGACCTGCGTGGCAAAATCGCCGTGATCTTCGGCGGCGCGCCGGAGCGCTTCGACAACACCCGCCGCGCATTCAACAGCTCCCTCCACGAAAAGCTGCGCAGCGTGGCTGAACGTGGCGCCGTGGGCGTGGTCCTGGTCGGCACCGCCGCCGACGAAGTGCGCTCACCCTGGAGCCGCGGCGCCGCTGGCTGGGAGCGGCCCTCCATGCGCCTGCGCGACACCGACGGCCTCGGCATCGACACCTGGCCCGGCCTCGACGTGGTGGCGCGCGTCAGCGCCGCCGCCGCCGACGCCCTGTTCGCCGGCGGCGACCGCAGCGCTGCCCAGCTCGCCAACGCCGCCCGCACCGGTACGCCGGGGGGCTTCGACCTCCCCGTGCGCCTGTCGCTCGCCGTACAGACCCGGGTCGAACGCCTGGACTCGCGCAACGTCGTGGGCATGCTTCGCGGCAGCGACCCCGCCCTCGCCGACGAGTACGTGGTCCATACCGCCCATCTCGACCACGTTGGCCTTGGCATCGAAGTCGACGGGGATGCGATCCACAACGGCGCCATCGACAACGCCCTGGGCGTCGCGATCATGACCGAGGCCGCCCGCGAACTCGCCGCCGGCGAAACGCGACCGCGACGCTCGCAGCTGTTTGTCGCCGTGACCGCCGAAGAGCAGGGCCTGCTCGGTTCGCAGTGGTTCGCCAGCCGCCCGACCGTCCCGCGCGATGCACTGGTCGCCAACATCAACATCGACATGCCCGTGCTCACCGCGCCCAGTCGCGACGTGGTGCCGATCGGCGTCGAGCACTCGTCGCTCAAGGCCGTCGTCGACCTTGCCGCCCGCGAGATCGGCGTCAAAGTCTCACCCGACCCCTTCCCCGAAGAAGCCGTGTTCGTGCGCAGCGACCAGTTCTCCTTCGTGCGCGAAGGCATCCCCGCCGTCTATCTGGACGCCGGCATCGAAGCCGCCGACCCGGAGCGCGATCCCAAGGTCTCCGCCACCTGGTTCATGCGCAACTGCTACCACCGACCCTGCGACCAGGCCGACCTGCCGATCCACTACGACGACGCCGCCCGCCTGGCGCGCGTATCGGCACGCACCGCCTGGCATATCGCGGCCGCCGATGAGCGACCATCATGGAACGAAGGCGATTTCTTCAGCCATGGCGACGGTGCGCACCTGGTCCCGACGCAGAAGACCGGCGAGCGTCCCGGACAGTAGCGTTCCCATGGCGGAGTGGCCGCGGCCATCCGCGAACATGGAAGCGCGTGCGGCCGGGCCGTGCCGCTTCACTCGCCCTGCGGTATCCCGGTCATCAGCGCCTTCATCATCTTCTCTTCGCTGAGATGACTGTCCAGGTCCGCCATGGCCTTTGTAACGGCAGGATCCGTCATCAGCCCGCCCACCGCCGTGGCTCCAAGCGTCTCGAACGCACTCTTGTACCCGGCCATTCCCTCATTGAGAATTGCGTCGCGTGACTCGCTCGCGCACTTGTCGGCAATCAGCTTCTCGAACACGGCTGCGCTTCTCCGGGATATTTCATCCCAGGATCCAGGCGTCAGGCCCGAGATATCCGCCACCTCCGGATGACTGGCGACCGCGCCGAATATCCAGCGGACAAGCGCTGTCTTGTCCTCGGCAGTGACGGATGCCACAAGGCACGCTGACAGACGTTCGGAATATTCGCCGGCCATTGCCAGGTTGCTCGCCAGCAGAAGCGCGGCGATTGAAGCTGATCTTGCGAAGTGCATGGAATTCCCCGTTTGTTGGACCGGCTTGAACACATCGTCAGGCCGCGCTGCCACCGAGGATGCCGGCCAGCGAGCCTATGATCAGCGCGAGAATTGGAAGCATGGACAGAGCGAAGCCCAGAGCACGGCTGGTCGGAGCTGCCGTATAGCTGCGCCAGTAGATGAGCCGGCCGACCAGGTATACCGCACCGGCAACGGCAACATAGCTGTGCGGCCAGTACTTTGCGGCCAGGAACAAAGCCGGTAGAAATGCGACCATGAGTTCCAGCGTGTTCATTTGAACGCGATACGCACGATCAAACATCTCATGACCGCTAACGGCGGGAGCCTTGACTCCGTAGCGGCCGCGGGCGCGCCCCACGAGTACGCTGAAGAAAACGAGTTGGATTACCGCGAGAACAGCTACTAGATCGACGTAGTTCATGTTTCCCCTGGCGAGAAGTGGTCTTGGGGGGCCTGACGCCCGATTCAAGCCGAGCCGCGAAGCGGATGCCGAAGGCATCTGGCATCCGCGGGATGAGTGCAGGTGCTGGCTGTTGCAGAAGCGACATGGCGGAATCGCGCGGCCAGAACTTGGCGCCGCGATCGCCGTGGAAGTTCGCTAGGGATTAGCCGTTGAGGGGTCGATAACCGCACTCACCGGGGTGATCTTGTTGGCAGGAAACCCGGACTTCTCGGCATGCTCCCGAATGAGTTGCTCATTCGGCGCGTTGTACACACAGTAGATCTTGTCGCCGGCCACATAGCTATGCACCCATTGGATTTCGGGGCTCATCTCCGCGAGCACGGCATTGGAATGTCTGGATGCATCACGGAGCGCCTGCTCCGACATGTCTCCGGCACCGGCTATCTCGCGCTCGATCAGATACTGGGTCATCGTCTTTCTCCTGAGCTGCAGTTGTCCCAACCGTGGACCTGACACCAAGGAAGAACGATACCTGATCTCCAAGCTCCGCAAGACACGGCACGGCGTGGCCCGGATCGCCCAGATTCTGGGCCGCCACCGGAGCACGATCTACCGCGAGATCAAGCGCAAGCTGACGCCCGGCTGGCTCGCCGACATGAACACTCCGGTAGGCCACTATCGGCCTTCTTGTAAGTGTCCGTGAAAACGGGGGTGAACCCGATGAAGGCGCACTACCAGCAGCTGTGAGCACGCGGGAAGCTTGGCAAGGTGGCTCTGGTGGCGTGCATGCGGAAGCTGCTCGGAATCATCAATGCCAGGCGCCGTGACGAGCTTCGCGACGAGGCTCTGGCACTGGCTTGAGCGGCACGCTTCAAGACAGTTGCTAAGTTAAGCCGAGACGCGTAGTGAAGCGAAGCACATGGCAAGCTGTACTGCTATGTGCTTTGCATAACGATGCGGCTTCGGCTTGAACGCATTGTTAGGCTTCACGCCGCCCCGCCTTGGAAGTGCTCGCGGAATCCTTGTCTTGCCTCCCCGGTCAAGATCAACAGCTCCGACCCCTGCACTGAGACCACCTCAATTCCGTGGCGCTTCGCCTCTGCCGGCAATACCGACTGATACTTCCCCTTGGGGATAAAAAGCGCGGCTGGATTGCAGTTGCTGCGCTCTAAACTCGCTTCGAACAGCCGGCGTACTTCAAGCGGGGGCGGCTCGTGCTCGGCTACAGACACGAACGCGGTACCGAAGATGAATCCAGTTGCCGCGTCCATAAGCGCCACGCAGTTGAAATCACCATCGTGCTCAGTACGAACGGGGTCGTCATTAAGCTGGAAGGCGACCCACGCCTCATTCTCTTCGAATTGGTTGGGTTCTAGCATGAACGTTCCAAGTGAGGCCTAACACCAGAGTTAGGCCGTGCCGCGAAGCGGCATCGGCTTGAACGAATCGTTAGGCCTGCCCTGCATGGGCTGGCGACGTGTGAAGCTCCACCCCGAGCGCACGGACAAGCTTGATGACAGTGTCGTAGCGAGGCTTCGCCCCCGGAGCGAGTGCCTTGT
>NZ_JBCLUZ010000029.1:0-56441 GCF_039548395.1 Luteimonas changyuni | reverse complement strand
GCGGCCGCGCCGGGATCCGACGCGTGCTGTACATGGCCACATGGAGCGCCATCCGCGCCCAGCCAGCCCTCAAGCAGCGCTACCAGGACCTGAGAGCCCGCGGGAAATGCGCCAAGGTGGCCTTGGTCGCCTGCATGCGCGCCTTCCTTGGACAGCTCAACGCCATGCTCAGGGACGGCAAATCCTGGCAGCCAGCCCTGGACTAATCAAAGACAGTTGCTCCCACAGGAGCCTCTCCTACAGCGGACGGGGGGGGGAGCCGGTATCCTTGCCGGCCGCCTTTCTGCCGCCGGCCGCCGCGCCGGCCCGCCCATGCCCCCGCATTTCCCCAAGTCCACCGGCCGGCTGGCGCTGCTGCTCGCCGGTCTGTCAATGTTCGGCCCGTTCTCGATCGACGCGATCTTTCCCGCGTTCCCGGTGATCGGCGAGGCGCTGGGCGCCGACAAGCTGGCCATGCAGCAGACCATCAGCGTCTATCTGGTGGCCTATGCGCTGATGAGCCTGGTGCATGGCCCGCTGTCCGACGCCTTCGGCCGCAGGCGGGTGATCCTTGGCGGGCTGGTGGTGTTCATCGCCGCCTCGGTGGGCTGCGCGCTGGCCAACGACCTGACGACCATGCTGGCCTTCCGTGCCCTGCAGGGCCTGTCGGCGGGCGTGGGCCTGATCGTGGGCCGTGCGGTGATCCGCGACCTGTTCGACGGCGACGATGCGCAGCGGCTGATGAGCCAGGTGTCGATGATCTTCGGCATCGCGCCGGCGATCGCGCCGGTGATCGGCGGCTGGATCCTCGGCTGGGGCCACTGGCACGACATCTTCTGGTTCCTGGTCGGCTTCGGCGTGCTGCTGCTGGCAGCGACCTGGATGTGGCTGCCGGAAACCCATCCCGCGCAGAACCGCAGCGCCCCGGTGCCGCGGCGGATGCTCGCGGACTACGTGCTGATCTTCACCAACCGGCGCTTCCAGCGGCTGGCGGCGGCCGGCGCGCTCAACTTCTCGGCGCTGTTCCTGTACATCGCTTCGGCGCCGGCCTTCGTGCTCGACCTGCTGCGGCTCGATGAGCGCAGCTTCGTGTGGTTCTTCGGGCCGATGATCGGCGGGATGATGCTCGGTGCCTTCACCTCCGGCCGCGTGGCCGGACGCATGCCGCACGTGGTGCAGGTCAACATCGGCTTCGCCTGCTGCGGAGTGGCGGCGCTGGCCAACGTCGCCTACGGCCTGCTGGTGGACGTGCCTGCGGTGCCCTGGGCCGTGCTGCCGGTGGCGCTCGGTGCCTTTGGCGTGGCCATGGTGTTCCCGGTGCTGACCCTGGCGATCCTCGACATGTATCCGCGCCAGCGCGGTTCGGCGTCGTCGCTGCAGGCCTTCACCAGCCTTGCGCTGAACGCCGCGGTGGCCGGGCTGCTGTCGCCGATGGTCAGTGGTTCGATGCTGACGCTTGCGCTGGCCGCGGCGGCGTTCACGCTCGCGGGCTGGCTGGTGTGGCGCCTGGAGCGCTACCGGACCAAGCGACTGCCGGCGGGGCAGTGCGAGCCGGGGATGCCGGATCCGGCGGAGCACGTCTGACCTCGGCGGCCAGCGGCCGCGGGTTCAGCGGCCGCCGATCGGCAAGTCGAGCGTGGCCGTGTGCAAGGCGCTCACGGCCCGGTCACGCCCGCGCGATGCGCGGGCGTCGATCACGCTCAGGGGGCCGCCGCCGCCGTGGCCACCGGCGCCGAGGCCTGCCAGCCGCAGGTCTTGCCCTCGTTCTGCGTCACGAGCCAGGCCTGCAGCGGCTCGAAATATTCCAGCACCGCCGCCGCGTCCATGGTCTCGCCGCCGGTGAGCTCCTTCATCGTCTGCTGCCAGGGCTGGCTGTTGCCCTTGGACAGCATCGTCTGGAACTTCTCGCCCGCGGCCTGGTTGCCGGCGAAGGTGCACGCAGACAGCGGGCCGTCGTGGCCGGCGGCATCGCACAGCGCCTTGTAGAACTGGAACTGCAGCACGTGCGAGAGGAAGTAGCGCGTGTACGGCGTATTGCCCGGCACGTGGTACTTCGCGCCCGGGTCGAAGAACTCCTCGCCGCGCGGCGTGGCCGGGGCGACGCCCTGGTAGCGGGCCTTCAGGTCCCACCACGATTTGTTGTAGTTGTCCGGGGTGATCGAGCCGTCGAACACGCCCCAGCGCCAGCGGTCGATCATCAGGCCGAAGGGCAGGAAGGCGACCTTGGACAGCGCCATGCGCATCTGCGCGTTGATCAGCGCTTCCTCGCCCGGCGCCTGGCCTTCGACCAGCCCGATCGACTGCAGGTAGCCGGGCGTCATCGCCAGTTCGATGGTGTCGCCGATGGCCTCGTGGAAGCCGTCGTGCGCACCGTTCTGGAACAGCGGCGGCTGCTTGCCGTAGGCCAGGTAGTAATAGACGTGGCCGAGCTCGTGGTAGATGGTGGTGAAGTCTTCCTCGTTGGGCTTGATGCACATCTTGGTGCGCACGTCGGTCGCGTCGGCGTTCATCTGCCAGGCGCTGGCGTGGCAGACCACGTCGCGGTCGCGCGGCTTGATGAACTGGGTCTTCTGCCAATAGCTTTCCGGCAGCGCCGGCATGCCCAGCGAGGTGTAGAACTCCTCAGCCTGGCGGGTCATGGCCTTGGCATGTTCCAGGCGCGCGGCGTGCGCGATCTCGGCACGCTGGTCGGTTTCCAGCAGTGCGTTCTCGCGCACCAGCTGCTCGTTCAGGGTGGCCTGGTACTGACGCTCGAGGGCGCCGCTGACGTCAAGCTGGCTGGCCTGCGGATACGGCGCCAGCAGCGACCAGAGGTTGCTCCAGTCCTGCTGCCACATGTTGCCCATCAGGTGCGCGGGCAGCATGCCGTTGATCGAGCCCTGGCCCGGATATTCGGCTTCCAGTCGGGTACGGGCGTAGCAGTGCAGCTGCTCGTACAGCGGCTCGACCTGGCTCCAGAGGCGGTCGGTCTCGGTGGAGAGCTCGGCCGGGGTCATGTCGTAGCCGGCGCGCCAGAGCTCGCCCGCGTCGGCGAAGCCGAGGTCGCGCGCGCCCTCGTTGACCAGCTCGGCGAAGCGCACGTAGTCCTCGCGCATCGGCATCGAAACCGTGTGCCAGCCCTGCCAGGCGTCGAGCTGGGCATCGTAGTCGCGGTCGTTGCGCAGCACGTCCTCGAGCGCGCCGAGCTGGCGGCAGGAGCGGGCCTCGCCTTCGCCGGTGCAGTATTCGCCGCGGCCGTAGGTGCCTTCCATCTTGCTGGCCAAGCGGGTCAGCTCGGACAGCTTGGCGGGGTCGCGCGGCGGCGGCATCGATGTGCCGAGCTTGAGCAGGCTGATCGCGCGCTCGGTGGCCGGCGACATCTCCTTGCCCTCGAAGCGCCGCGACTGTTCGACCCACTGCTGGGTGCGGGCCAGGTAGCGCTCGTTGCCCTTCGAGGCGAGCAGCTCGCTGTCGTCGTTGCTGTACGTGGAGGCGACCCACTGCGAGGCCGTCAGCTCCGGCATCAGCTGGGTGAGTTCGTCGTTCACGCGCGCGATGAACTCGTCGGCGGTTTCCTTCTCCAGCTGGGCCTGGGACGGCGTGCCGTCGGGGCCCGGGGCGGTGGAGGGCGTCCGCGAGCAGGCGGCGAGGACCAGCCCGGTGGCGACGGCAAGGGCAAGGCGGGTACGTGGCTTCACTGCGGATCTCCGATGGCGCCTGCTGGCGGCGCGAAACCCCCGCAGGCTAGTGGGCGGGTGAGGCCCCCGCAAGTGGCGGAGGCTCAGGCCGGCAGCAGGCCGCGGGCCTCGAGCCAGGCGCGGGCATCGTCGGCGTCACGCTCGAACCAGGCGCGGGTGGAGCCGAGGCGGAAGCTGTAGCCCCAGGCATCCATGTCGGCCATCAGCCGGTCGCGGCCGACCCCGGGCAGGGCATCGGCAAGCAGGATCTGCAGGTAGCAGCTGGCGTCTTCCTCGGGCACCGAATCGGTGGCGTCGGTATGCACCCGGGCGCGGCGCTCCGGCGGCAGCACGATCAGATGGCAGGCTTCGTGCAGCAGCGAGTGCACGGGTGTATCGGCGCGCGCATAAACGGTACTGCCAATGATCCCGGCTTCAGGCTCGCCCCAGTAGCTGCCGGGAATCGGCGCCCCATTCTCGACGCCCACCAGCTCCAGCCCCTGCCGCGAAAGCAGCCCCGCCACCTCGGAGAAGCCAACGTCGCCAACCACCAGCACGCCGCCACCCCCCACCCCCGCGACTCCCACAGTAGGAGCAGCTATAGCTGCGACCGGAATACCCGGTGTCGCCGTATTAACCGCAGTCACAACGGCCGCGACCGGGCCATCCGGGATCGCGGCTATAGCTGCTCCTGCAGGGGCGATGGCCGGGACATCCGGCATCGCGGCCATGGCCGCTCCCACACCATCCGCGGTGTCCACAACGGCGCGCTCAGCCGGCCGCGGCGCGTTCGTCGGTCAGGGCGACGGTGATGTCGAGTACGTCGTGCTCGCCGTCCTTGGTCAGGTCGACCTTGACCGCGTCGATGTCGACGCTGACGTACTTGCGGATCACTTCAAGCAGTTCGCGCTGCAGCAGCGGCAGGTAGTCGGGTGCGCCGCGGGAGCCGCGCTCCTGGGCGACGATGATGCGCAGCCGCTCCTTGGCGATCGACGCGGTGTTCTTCTTGACCTTGAGAAAATCAAACATGCCCATGCCTCAACCCCCGAACAGCTTGCTGAAGAAACCCTTTTTCTCCAGCTGGGTGAAGCGCATCGGGCGTTCTTCGCCGGTGATGCGCGCGACGGCGTCGTCATAGGCCTGGCCGGCGTCCGACTCCATGTCCAGGATCACCGGCTCGCCCTTGTTGGACGCGTTGAGCACGTCGCCCGACTCCGGGATCACGCCGATGGTCTTCAGGCCCAGCACGTCTTCCACGTCGGTGATGGACAGCATTTCCCCGGTTTCCACGCGCGCCGGGTTGTAGCGGGTCAGCAGCAGGTGCGACTTGATCGACTCGCCGGCCTCGGCCCTGCGGGTCTTGGAGTCGAGCAGGCCGATGATGCGATCGGAGTCGCGCACCGAGGAGACTTCCGGGTTGACCACCACCACCGCCTGGTCGGCGTAGTACATGGCCAGGAACGCGCCCTTTTCGATGCCCGCCGGCGAGTCGCAGACGATGTAGTCGAAGCCGTCGGCGGCGAGGTCCTTGAGCACCTTCTCCACGCCTTCCTTGTTCAGCGCGTCCTTGTCGCGGGTCTGCGACGCCGCGAGGATGAACAGCGAGTCGAAGCGCTTGTCCTTGATCATCGCCTGCTTGAGCGTGGCCTCGCCCTGGGTGACGTTGACGAAGTCGTACACCACCCGGCGCTCGCAGCCCATGATCAGGTCGAGGTTGCGCAGGCCGACGTCGAAGTCGATGACCGCGACCTTCTTGCCACGCCGCGCCAGCCCGCAGGCCAGGCTTGCGCTGCTGGTTGTCTTGCCGACGCCGCCCTTTCCGGATGTGACTACGATGATCTCGGCCAAAGTCTATCTCCTGTGTGCGCGCTGCTCAGTCGAGCGCTGCTATTTTCAGCTGGTCGCCATCCAGCCACACCTGCACGGCCTTGCCGCGCAGGTCGGACGGAATGTCTTCCAGCACTTTGTAGTGTCCGGCGACTGCCACGAGTTCGGCATGGAACTCGCGGCAGAAGATACGTGCCTTGGCGTTGCCCTGCGCGCCCGCCAGCGCCCGCCCGCGCAGCGCGCCGTAGATATGGATCGAACCGTCGGCGATGACCTCGGCACCGGCGCCGACGGCGGCCAGCACGGTGAGGTCGCGGTTGTCGGCGTAGACCTGCTGGCCGGAACGCACCGCAGTGGTCTGGACCACGCCGGGGCCGCCGCCCTGGGACGCCGCCGCCGGCGCGGCCGGTTCCGGCCGGTCAGGGACGGCGCGCTGGCGGGGAGCCGGCTCGGGTTCGGCGGCGGGCGCCGGGCCGCCGAGGGGCTCGTACTGGGCGCGGAACCGCGCCAGCAGCGGCAGGCCGAGCTCAGCCGCCAACTGCTCGTTCTCGCTGTTGCCCCAGGCCAGGGCCACGGGCAGCGCCCCGGCCTCGCGCAGGGCGGCGAGCAGCGCACGCGCGGTGGCCGGGTCCGGAATCGCGGCCAGGCCGCCGAAATCGAGCACGACCGCGCCGCGGGCGAACAGCTTGGGCGCGCGCTGGACGCGCTCGCGCATTTCCGCGGCCAGGCGCTCGATGTCGAGGGTGCGGATGCGCAGGTTGGCGATCCCGACCTGGCCGATCTTGAGCTCGCCGGCAGGTTCGAAGTTCGCGGCCGGTGCGCCCACGCTGCCCGCCATCAGCGGGTGCCCGTCGCGCGGCAGGCCTGGCCGGCGGACCGCGGCTGCACCAGCCAGGGGGCGTCGGGCAGGTTGTCGCCGTAGGTGTCGCGGACCCAGGCGTAGCTGCAGAGTTCCTTGGTCAGCATCGAAGCACGGATGCCGGTGTCGGGCATCACGTGCTGGCCGACCTCGCGGAAGCCGAAGCTGCCGTGGAAGATGCGGGCCGGATCGCTGTCGTGCTCGATCAGGACCTCGCAGGCCAGCACCGGGTAGCGCAGCTCGGCATAGCCCTGGACGTCGGCATAGATGGTGCGGCCGACGCCGCCACCGCGGCGGCGGCTGGCGACCACCACGCGGTCGATGTACATGAATTCGGGATGGCGCGCGGCGAACCAGTCGAAGTTGCTGCTGTCATGCCCGCGGCGCGAGCCGAAGCCGATCAGGAAGCCGGCCAGGGTGCCGTCGCGCTCCGCGACCCGGAAATAATCGGCGGTATCGTGGAAATGGCGCACGCGGGCCGAATCCAGGGGAAGGATCGACGGACCGGCGGCATTGTTCAGGGCAAGGACGGAATCCAGCTCGTGCTCGCGCACGTCGCGGATGACAATCGACATTCCAGACTCCGTGGTGTGGCCAATGACCGTCAACGTGGCGCGCGCGGCGCATGGGCCAGCGGCGCCCGTTCGGCGACAGCGGCCATTATCGCATGGCGGGATCGCGTGGCCACACCCGGGTGGCCGCGGCGCGGACATGACTTCCGGACCGTCGCGCCGGCGGCGCTTGCGCCTACCATGCAGCCCATGCTCCAGCGCTTCGACCACAACCGGCTGCTGCGTTACGCGGGACTGTTCACCTGGGCGGTGATCGGCCTGCCACTGCTGCTGCTGACCATTCCCCAGGCAGACCGCGAAGGCCTCGCCGTGCCGGCTGCCCCCGGCGCCATCCGCGCGTGGCTGGCCTGGGCGGTTTTCGGCGCCAGCTATGCCTGGCTGACCCGGGGCCTGGGGCGGCACCGGGTCGGAGCGGTGGACCGGGTGCTGCTGGCGGGCCTGGCCGGTGGCGCGATCTCGATCAGCTACTACAGCCAGAGCGGGCTGGGCAGCATCCTGCTGATGGTGGTGGCCAGCGTGCTGCCGTGGCTGCTACCGGTCTGGCAGGGCGTGGCCCTGCTGGTGCTGTGCGAATTCGTGATCGTGCCGGTCTACGTGCGCGGCTTCGATTTTTCATGGGGCGAGGCCATCCTGCAGGCCAGCCTGTACGTCGGCTTCACCGGTTTCGCCTTCGTCACCGGCCTGGTGGCCCGGCAGCAGGCCCAGGCCCGCGACGAACAGCGCCGGCTGAATGCAGAGCTGCGCGCGACCCGGGCCCTGCTGGCGGAAAGCGTGCGCGTCAACGAGCGCACGCGGATCTCGCGCGAGCTGCACGACCTGCTGGGGCACCACCTGACCGCGCTCAGCCTGAACCTGGAGGTCGCCAACCACCTCACCAGCGGCAAGGCCCAGGAACACGTCGGTCAGGCGCATACCCTGGCGCGGCTGCTGCTGTCCGACGTGCGCGAGGCGGTCAGCCAGATCCGCGGCAACGAGACCATCGACATGGCCGCCACGCTGGAGCCGCTGGTGGGCAACGTGCCGGGGCTGAAGGTCGAAATGCGGCTGCCGCGGCCGTTCCCGATGGAAGATCCCGAGCGCGCCCACGTGCTGCTGCGCTGCACCCAGGAAATCATCACCAACGCCGTGCGCCACGCCCAGGCCAACGTGCTGCAGCTGCAATACCGGCTCGACCGCGGCGCGGTGCACCTGGTGGCCCGTGACGACGGTCGCGGCGCCGACGGGTTCACTGCCGGCAACGGCCTGCGCGGCATGCGCGAGCGGCTGTCGGCGTATGGTGGCGAGGTCGACGCCGAGACCGCGCCGGGGCAGGGCTTCACCCTGCGCCTGCGGCTGCCCACCGACGACGTCCCAGACATCGCGATGCCCGTGGCGGGACCGCCCGCGGCGCCGCCAATCACCATGGAGGCTCCATGACCACCGGTACCAGCGATCCCGGGCGCGCCATCCGCGTGTGCCTGGTCGATGACCAGACCCTGGTACGCCAGGGCATCCGCTCCCTGCTCGCGCTTGATGGCGGGATCGAAGTGGTGGCCGAGGCCGTTGACGGCCGACAGGCGGTGGAGATGATCCCGCAGGTCGCTCCCGACGTCGTGCTGATGGACATGCGCATGCCGGCGATGTCGGGCCTCGAGGCGCTGCAGGCGCTGTCGCAGGCCGGGACGCTGCCGCCCACGATCATCCTCACCACCTTCGACGACGACCAGCTGGTGCTGGCCGGGCTCAAGGCCGGGGCCAAGGGCTACCTGCTCAAGGACGTGTCGCTGGAGCAGCTGGTGGGCGCCATCCGTACGGTGGCCGGCGGCGGCTCGCTGGTGCAGCCGGCGGTCACCCAGCGCCTGCTGTCGGGCCTGGAGCACATGCGCAACGATTTCGTCAGCCTCGACCGGCCGGATCCGCTGACCGATCGCGAGACCGAGATCCTGCGCCTGATGGCCTCGGGCTTCTCCAACAAGGAGATCGCCAACTCGCTGGGCGTGGCCGAAGGCACGATCAAGAACCACGTCTCCAACATCCTCAGCAAGCTTGGCGTGCGCGACCGCACGCGTGCGGTGCTCAAGGCGTTCGAGCTCCAGCTGGTCTGAGCCGCCGGACGCGCGGTGGCCACGGCGCACCCGCGAAGCCGGATATCGAAAAAAGCGCGCTGCGAAGGTCGCGGCGGCGGCGGCAATCTTGCTAGGATTGCCGGTCTGCGCCCCGGCCTCGGCCGGTCCTGGTCCCGGAGAACCCTGAATGACCCGTTTTCTTGAGCTCCTGATTTCCCTGGCGATCGTCGCCGTGCTGTTCATCGTCGTCGGCGTGCTGCTGCCGTCCAGCCGCTCCCTGACCGAAAGCGTGGAGACCAATCGCAAGCCGGCGATCGTGTTCGACACGCTCAACAGCTTCAAGCGCTTCGACGACTGGCATCCCTTTGCCTTGGGCCAGGTCAAGCTGAACCGCTCGGGCCCGGATTCCGGCGTCGGCGCCCGCATCGACTACGACTCGGAAGTGTCCGGCGTTGGCAAGGGCAGCTGGGAGATCGTCGAGTCCGAGCAGGACGCGCGCGTGGCCTACAGGATCGAGGACAACAAGCGCGGTTCCAACAAGCAGACCAGCTTCACCCTGAAGCCGACCGGTCGCGGCGGCCGCAACATCGAGATCACCCAGGCCTACAGCGTCGACTACGGCTGGAACCTGCTCGGTCGCTACGCGGGCCTGTACGTCAGCCGCAACATCGGCGACACCATGAAGCTCGGCCTTGGTCGCCTGACCAACATGCTGGCCTCGGTGCCCAACTTCGACTACCGGGTGGAAGGTTCGACGCTGACCGGCCTCGAGTTCGCCGAGATCCCGGCGGAGAACCTGCTGGTGGTCAACGCCGGCGCGATCGAGCGCAACAACGAAGTCATCAAGAAGGCGATGAAGGACAACGTCGAGTGGATCAACCGCACCATGGCCGAGAGCGATCTCGAGCCGATCGGTCCGGTGCGCATCGTGACCACCGAGTTCGCGAGTGCGACCTACACCTTCGACGTCGTCCAGGCCGTGCGCCGCAAGGGCACCGGCGCTGCGGCTGACGATGCCGCGGCCGCCGCGGACGACAAGGCCACGGGTGAGGGCGAGGATGGCGAGCAGGCAGCCGCCGCCCCGGCCTTCACGGTGACCGAATCGGACGCCATCGACGAGGATTCGCTCGAGCTGCTGGGCCCGGTGACCTATGTCCGCAGCGAGCCGCTGTACGTGGTCCGCGGCGACTACAAGGGCTTCATGGCCGAACTCGACAATGCCCGCAACGCCACCCGCGCCTGGGCGCTGACCCAGGGCGAGGAAGCCATCGGCCGGCCGTACGAGTACTACCTCAACGGCATCGATGCCGCGTTCACCGCCGAAGGCCGGTTCAAGGTGTTCTGGAACCTGAAGCGCTGAGCCGCGAGGCTGGATGACGATTGCCACGCAGAACGCCGCATCCCTGGATGCGGCGTTCTGCTTTCACGGAGCAGCGCGCGATGATCAACGCCGGTTTCACCAGAGCAACGCCTGCCGGCCTCCGAACCCTTGCGGCCGCCGGCGCGCTGCTGGCGGCGGTCTCGGTGGCGCTGGCCGCATACGCATCGCATGCCGCGGGTCCGGACGCGGGGATGCGCCTCGGCCTGGCCGCCGCGTTCGCCTTCGGCCACGGGCTGGCGCTGGCGGCGCTGGCACCGCGCGCGCGCGGAGGCCTGGCCACGGCGGCGCTGTGGGCGCTGCTGCTGGGCGTGCTGCTGTTCGCGGGCTCGCTGGCCGGCGCACATTTCTTCGCTCTGCCGACGCGGCTGGCACCGGCGGGCGGCAGCCTGATGATCCTCGGCTGGCTCGCCCACGCCGCGGCCGCACTGCGGCGCTGAGGCGATGCCCCGGTTTTCCCGCGGTTACGACACCATCGAAGCCGAGGCCTGGCTGGCGCGCCGCGACCGCCGCCTGGGCACCTGGATCCGGCGCCTGGGTCCGATCGATCCCGATCCGAGGTGGCGGCGTACGTTCGATCCAGTCGATGCGCTGGCGCGGGCGATCCTGTTCCAGCAGCTCAGCGGAAAGGCGGCGTCGACGATCGTCGGGCGGGTCGAGGTGGCCATCGGCAGCGCGCGCCTGCACAGCGACACCCTCGGCCGCATCGACGATGCGACCCTGCGCGCCTGCGGGGTCTCCGGCAACAAGGCCCTGGCCCTGCGCGACCTCGCGGCACGCGAGGCCCGGGGCGAGATCCCCGACCTGCGGCGGATGTCGGTGATGGACGCCGACGCCATCGTCGCGGCGCTGGTGCCGATCCGCGGCATCGGCCGCTGGACGGTCGAGATGATGCTGATGTTCCGCCTCGGCCGCCCGGACGTGCTG
The DNA here is from genome assembly GCF_039548395.1 of Luteimonas changyuni. Classification (NCBI taxonomy): domain Bacteria; kingdom Pseudomonadati; phylum Pseudomonadota; class Gammaproteobacteria; order Lysobacterales; family Lysobacteraceae; genus Luteimonas; species Luteimonas changyuni. Next base: position 45,198 of record NZ_JBCLUZ010000029.1, on the reverse strand, counting down.
CCGATCGACGACCTCGGGATCCGCAAGGGTGCCCAGCTGGTGGATCGCACCGACGAGATGCCGAAGCCGCGCGAACTCGCGGCCCGGGGCGAGCGCTGGGGGCCGTATCGCACGCACGCCGCCCTGTACCTGTGGCGCATCGCCGACTCCGCCGCCACCGTGACCCCGACCAATCGCTCCCAGGGCTGACGCGGAAGTGCAGCCAGATCGGCGTGATCCGCACACATCCGCGGCAAACGCTTTTCCAGGCATTTCGATCGCGGCGATGGCCGCCCCCACCGGGAAGGTGTGATCAGGGGCCGGGGGCGAGGACGGACAGCAGGCCGCGGGCGGCCTGGAGGCGTTCCTCCGGCGTCGGCAGTTCCAGGGTGAGGCGGAATTTGTCGGGGCCGTCCATGCGGTAGCTCTTCGGCTGGCCCTGGACCAGGTTGATGATCGCCATCGGGTCGATCGACGGCTTCTCGACGAACTGCACCCGCCCGCCGCTGGCGCCGATGTCGATCTTGCGGATGCCCAGCTCGCTTGCCCGCTGCTTCAGCTCGGCGATCGCGAACAGGTACTTCACCGGGTCGGGCAGCAGGCCGAAGCGGTCGATCATCTCCACCTGCAGCTCGCGCAGTGCCTCGGCGTCGCGGGCCGAGCTGATGCGCTTGTACAGCGTCAGCCTGGCATGCACGTCGGGCAGGTAATCGTCGGGGATCAGGGCCGGCGTGTGCAGCTCGACCTCGGCGCCGCGCGCGGCGGTGCCGTCGACGTCGGGCAGCTCGCCGCGCTTGATGCTGCGCACCGCGCGCTCCAGCAGCTCGGTGTAGAGGCTGAAGCCGACCTCGGCCATCTGCCCGCTCTGGTCCTCGCCCAGGAGCTCGCCGGCGCCGCGGATCTCGAGGTCGTGGGTGGCCAGCGTGAAGCCGGCGCCCAGCTCGTCCATCGATGCGATCACGTCCAGGCGCTTGCGTGCGTCGGCGGTGATCGAACGCTTGTCCGGGATCACCAGGTAGGCGTACGCGCGGTGGTGCGAACGGCCGACGCGGCCGCGCAGCTGGTGCAGCTGCGCCAGGCCGAACTTGTCGGCGCGGTTGATGATGATGGTGTTGGCGTTGGGGATGTCGATGCCGGACTCGATGATGGTCGAGGCCAGCAGCACGTTGAAGCGCTGCTTCTGGAAGTCGAGCATCACCCGCTCGAGCTCGCGCTCGGGCATCTGGCCGTGGGCCACGCCGATGCGCGCCTCGGGCACCAGCTCCTGCAGCTGGCGCTGCATGCGGCCGATGCTCTCGACGTCGTTGTGCAGGAAAAACAGCTGGCCACCGCGCGCGAGCTCGCGGTCGAAGGCCTCGCGCAGCTGGGCGTCGTCCCAGGGCACGACGAAGGTCTGCACTGCCAGCCGGTTGGTCGGCGCGGTGGCGATGATCGACAGGTCGCGCAGCCCGGCCATGGCCATGTTGAGCGTGCGCGGGATCGGCGTTGCGGTGAGCGTGAGCAGGTGGACGTTGGCGCGCAGCGCCTTCAGCGCCTCCTTCTGGCGCACGCCGAAGCGCTGCTCCTCGTCCACGATCACGAGCCCGAGGTCCTTGAAGCGCACGTCCTTCTGCAGCAGGCGGTGGGTGCCGACGATGACGTCGATCGTGCCCTCGGCGACCTTCTCCAGCTCGGCCTTGATCTCCTTGGTGCTCTTGAAGCGCGACAGCACTTCCACCCGGATCGGCCAGTCGGCGAAGCGGTCGGCGAAGTTGCGGTAGTGCTGCTCGGCCAGCAGCGTGGTCGGCACCAGCACCGCGACCTGCTTGCCGGCGGCGGCGGTGGCGAAAGCCGCGCGCACCGCGACCTCGGTCTTGCCGAAGCCGACGTCGCCGCAGACCACGCGGTCCATCGGCTGCGAGGACTGCAGGTCGCGCAGCACGGCCTCGATGGCGGCGTGCTGGTCGGGCGTTTCCTCGAACGGGAAGGTCGCCGCGAAGGGTTCGTACATGCCGCGGTCGACGTCGATCGCGAGTCCGGCGCGGGCCTGGCGTTTGGCCTGGATTTCCAGCAGCTCGGCGGCCACGTCGCGCACCTTTTCGGCCGCCTTGCGCTTGGCCTTGGTCCACTGCTCGCCACCCAGCGAATGCAGCGGCGCGGTCTCCGGCGAGGCGCCGGAGTAACGGCTGATCAGGTGCAGCTGCGCGACCGGCACGTAGAGGCGGTCGCCCTTGGCGTATTCGATTTCGAGGTATTCGGCCGGCATGCCGCCGGCCTCGAGCGTCACCAGCCCGCGATAGCGGCCGACGCCGTGGTCCTCGTGCACGATCGGCGAACCGTCGGACAGCTCGCCGAGGTCGCGGATGATCGCCTCGGGCTCGCGCCCGACGCGCTTGCGCCGACGGGGCTGCGCGGCGCGCTCGGGGAACAGCTGGCGTTCGGTGAGCACCACCATCGGCTCGCTGCCGGCCGCCGCGTCGCCATCAAGGGCGAAGCCATCCTCCAGCGGCGCCACCGCGATCGCGAAGCGCGCATCGCCGGTGGCGAAGCTGCGGAAGTCGGGCAGCACCTGCGGCCGCAGCGCGGCGGCGTCCAACACTTCAAGCAGCGCCTCGCGGCGGCCGGCACTGTCGGCCGAGACCAGCACGCGGCCCGGATAGCTGCCGAGGAAATCCTTCAGCGGCGCGGCGGCGGCGTCGTGGCGGGCGGCCACCGGAAGTTCCGGTGCCGGCTGCTCGCCCAGGCGCGCGGCCTCCGCATGGCGCGGGTGGTCGGCGCCAGCAAGCTCGATCCGCGGCGCGTCGTTGAAGCGCGCGCGCAGCTCGTCCGGCGCCAGCCACAGCGCGCCCGGCGGCAGCACCGGGTGTTCGACATCGTGGCGGCGCTGCTCGTGGCGCTGCCCGGCCTGGGCCCAGAAGTGGTCGGCCGCAGCAGGGGCGCCCTCGTCAACCAGCGGCAGGGCATCCTCGCCGAGGTAGTCGAACAGGGTCGCGGTGGCGCCGTCGGGGAAGAACAGCGGCAGGTAGTACTCGATGCCCGCCGGTGCGGCACCGGCCTTGAGGTCCTGGAACAGCGCGCTGCGCCGGGTATCGATGTCGAAGCGTTCGCGCAGCGCGTCCAGCGCCCGCTCGCGCGAGGCCTCGTCCAGCGGGACCTCGCGGCCGGGCATCAGCTGGATCGCCTGGACCTTGTCCAGCGAGCGCTGGCTCTCGGGGTCGAACACGCGGATGGTGTCGATCTCGTCGTCGAGCAGCTCGACCCGGAACGGCGCCGCTTCGCCCATCGGATAGACGTCGAGCAGGGCGCCGCGCACGGCGAAATCGCCGGGATCGTAGACCTGCGGCACGTTGCGGTAGCCGGCGGCGTGGAGGCGGCGCTTCTCGGCGTCGAGGTCCAGGCGCTGGCCCACGCGCAGGTCGAAGCTGTTGCCGATGACGTAGGACAGCGGCGGCAGGCGCTGCATCAGCGTCTGCACCGGCACCACCAGCACGCCGCGCTTCATCGTCGGCAGGCGGCGCAGGGTGGCCAGGCGCTGCGAGACGATCTCGGGGTGCGGGCTGAAACGGTCGTAGGGCAGGGTCTCCCAGTCGGGGAAGCCCAGCACCGGCAGCACGGGGTCGGCGCCGAGGAGCGTCTGCAGGTCGGCCTCGATCTGGGTCGCCGCGTGGTTGTCGCGCGCCACCGCCAGCAGCACGCCGTCGTGGGCACGCGCGGCGGCCGCCACGAACCAGGCCAGCGCCGAGCGCGAGGCCGGCGCGCGCCACCACGCCCGCGGGCGCCCGGGGCCGGGCAGCGGGGGAACGGGAAGCGGAAGGGGAGCGGGGCTGCCTGGGGGAGTCTTGTCGGTCATCAACGCGCGTAAAAGCGGCGGCGCCGGCAGCATGGTGCCGCCGGTGCGAGGGCGCGCAGTTTAACCCGTGGCCCCGTCGACGCCGGCGACGGGCGTGGTTGCGGCCAGGGGCAGGCGCACGCGCACGAAGCCGGGGTCGGCGCCATCGACAAGCTCGAAGCCCATGGAGCGCGCCAGGTCCAGCAGCGGCCCGTTGTCCTCGAGCACGTCGCCGTGCACGGCCTCGAGCCGCTTGCCGCGGGCCCAGCGCGCGACCCGACGCATGAGGTGGCGGCCCAGTCCCATGCCGGCGACGTTGCGCCCGACGAGGATCGCGAACCGCGCCTCGCGCGTGCCCGGGACCACGGCGGCGTGGGCCAGGCCGGAGAGCATGGCCTCGCCCGGCGGCAGCGGCTCGGCCACGACCAGGGTGAAGGCGTTGCGGGCATCGGGCTGGGCGAGGCGCACGGCCTCGTCGGTGCCCATGGCGTCGGCGCCGGCCAGCAGGTGGCGGCCGAGTTCCTCGGGCTCCATGAGTTCGAAGCCTGCCCGGAGCACGGGGGCATCCTCGGAGCGGATGGGGCGGATCAGGACATCACGGCCGTTGCCGAGGCGGATCTCCTCGTGCCACGGCGGAAGGCGGTTTCTGGCGACCATGTGCTGGATGCTGTCACGGTCGAAGTGAAGCCCGCCTCTACATCCCGCGGTGGTGGCCAGGTGGCGATCGCATTCCGCTGCCCCCCGGGCGGCGACCTCAGGGCGGGCTGCGCAGCCAGTGCAGGCGCGAGCTTGCGCCGCGTTCGCCCAGGGCCGCGGCCAGGCCGGTCAGCGCCGGCTTCAGCGCCGCGTCGAACTGCCACGGCGGATTGACCACCAGCAGGCCGCTGCCGTTCATCCGCAGCGGCGAGTCGTCCGGGCGCACCATCAGCTCGGCCAAGAGCACGGATTTCGCCGGCAGGTCGGCGGCGCGGCGCTGGAACGGCCCGAGGGTGCGCCGGAGCTTGATCGGGTACCAGAGCGCGAACACGCCCTGCGGGAAGCGCCGCAGGCCCTCGCGGATCGCCGCCAGGGAGTCGTCGAACTCGGCCAGCTGACTTTCGTAGGGCGGGTCGACCAGCACCAGGCCGCGGCCGATGCGGGTCTCGCCGTCGCGCGGCGGCAGAAGGGCGCGCATGGCGGCATAGCCGTCGCCACGCTGCACGCGCACGCGGCGGTCGTCGGCGAAGGTGGCGTCCAGGACCTTGGATTCTTCCGGCTGCAGCTCGCAGCAGACGATGCGGTCGTCGGCGCGCAGCGCGTGCGCGAGCAGCCACGGCGAGCCGGGATAGGCGTCGGCGCCGTGCTCCTTGCGGCAGGCGCGGACGGCGTCCAGGTAGCGGCGCAGCAGCGGATCCTTCGGCGTTTCGGCGAACAGTCGGGCGATGCCGTCATCGGCCTCGCCGGTGCGCTTGGCGCTGGCGCCGGCCAGGTGGTAAAGGCCGCGGCCGGCGTGGGTATCGAGCGCGAACAGCGGCGCCGGCTTGGCCACCAGTGCATCGCACAGGGCCAGCAGGACGACGTGCTTGAGGACGTCGGCGTGGTTGCCGGCGTGGAAGGCGTGGCGGTAGTTCATCGGCGAAGGATACCGGTCCTGCGCCGGCCCGCGGCCCCGGTATGCTGCGCGCCATGCCCGCGCACGCGCCGCCGCCCCCATCCACCCTGCTGCTGGTCGAGGACGATCCGGCGATCGCGGAGGCCGTGCTCTACGCCCTGCGCGCGGAGGGCCACGTGGTCGAGCACCTGCTGCTGGGCGGCGGCGTCGCCGCGCGGGTGCGCGCCGGCGGCGTCGACCTGGTGCTGCTCGACGTCGGCCTGCCGGACATCGGCGGCTTCGAGGTGTGCCGGCAGCTGCGCGCCTTCAGCGCGGTGCCGGTGGTGTTCCTGAGCGCGCGCGGCGACGAGGTGGACCGGGTGCTGGGGCTGGAGCTGGGCGCGGACGACTACATCGCCAAGCCGTTCTCCCTGCGCGAGCTGGCGGCGCGCGTTCGGGCGCGGCTGCGCCGGCATCCGGCCGCAGCGGCCGAGCCTGGCGTCCGCGGCGGATCCGCGCCCGCGGACTGTGCTCCCCTCAGGCACGGCCGTTTCGAACACGACCCTGCCGCGCGCCGGGTCCGTTTCGACGGCGCACTGCTGGACCTGACCCGCTACGAATACGCCCTGCTTGCCGAACTGCTGCGCCGCCCCGGCGCCATCCTCAGCCGCGCGCAGCTGCTCGATCGCGCCTGGGAAGACGCCCTCGACAGCGGCGAACGCACCGTCGATACCCACGTCAAGACGCTGCGCGGCAAGCTGCGCGCGGTCGACGCCGGCGCCGATCCGGTGCGCACGCATCGCGGCATCGGCTATTCGTTGGACGTGGACTGAGGCCGGTGCGCATCGGCCTGCGCATCCTGCTGGGCTATTTCCTGATCGTTGCGCTGGCGGCGCTGCTGCTGGGCCAGGTGTTCCTGCGCGAAGTGAAGCCCGGCGTCCGCCAGGCGATGGAGGACACGCTGGTGGATACCGCCAACGTGCTGGCCGAACTCGCCACCGACGACCTGCTGTCCGGGCGCATCGATGACGGCCGCTTCGCGACCCGCATCCGGGCGCTGGCAGGGCGCGACATCGGCGCCGGCATCTGGGGCTTCGAGAAGCGCGAAGTGAACTACCGGGTGACGGTGACCGACGACCGCGGCATCGTGGTGTTCGACTCCGCCGGCCGCGATCTGGGCGCCGACTACTCGCGCTGGAACGATGTCCACCGGACGCTGCGCGGCCGCTATGGCGCGCGCTCCACGCGCAGCGACCCGGAGGACGACAGCAGCTCGGTGATGCACGTCGCCGCGCCGATCCGCGACGGCGCGCGCATCGCCGGCGTGCTCACCGTGTCCAAGCCCAACCGCGCGATGGCGCCGTTCATCGCGCGCAGCGAAGCGGTGATCCTGCGCTGGGGCCTGGTGCTGCTGGGCAGCGCGCTGCTGGTGGGCCTGTCCGCGGCCTGGTGGCTCTCGCGCCAACTCGGTGGTCTGCGCGGCTATGCCGACGCGGTCACCGCCGGCCGGCGCGCGGTGCTGCCGCGCTCGGCGGGGGAGTTCGCCGACCTCGGGCGCGCGCTGCAGACCATGCGCGAACGCCTGGAAGACCGCGGCTATGTCGAACGCTACGTGCACACGCTCACCCACGAGCTGAAGTCGCCGCTGGCGGCGATCCGCGGCTCGGCCGAGCTGCTTGAATCACCGCTGCCCGAAGCCGACCGCCGGCGCTTCGCCGCCAACATCGGCGCGCAGAGCGAACGCATGGCCGCGATGATCGACAAGCTGCTGGCGCTGGCCGCGGTGGAGCACCGCCAGCGCATCGAGAATCCGGCGCCGGTGGACCTGGCGTCGATCGCGCGCGATGTCGCTGAAGCGGTCGCGCCCCGGCTGCGGGCCGATGACGTCGCGCTGGGACTCGAGGCCGATCAACCGCTGCCGTCACCGGTGGGCGACGCGTTCCTGCTGCGCCAGGCGCTGGAGAACCTGGTCGACAACGCGATCGCGTTCTCGCCGCGCGGCGGCAGGGTGTCGGTGACGCTGCGTGCGCGCGACGGCGGCGTGGCGCTGGAAGTTTCCGACGACGGTCCCGGCGTGCCCGACTATGCGCTTGACCAGGTCTTCGAGCGTTTCTATTCGCTGTCGCGCCCCGGCGACGGCGGCCGCAGCAGCGGCATCGGCCTGACCTTCGTCGCCGAGGTCGCCAAGCTGCATGGTGGCCGGGCATGGCTGCGCAATCGCGATGGCGGCGGGGCGCTTGCCGGCATCGAACTGCCCGCTGGCTGATCACCGGGTTCCTGCGCCGGCGCCTGACATCACCGCGCTTTGCACCTCGCCCGCCCGCGGGCTGCCGCCGCTTCACACTCGCCTCACCGCCACGCCGCGTTCCACACACGCGGCCCCGCCAGGCTGCCCGCACTTCCCGGGAGGACTGGACATGAGACTGTGGTTGAAGATCCTGATGGTGGCGGCGATGACGCTCGCGATCCTGGTGCCGCTGGCGATGGTGGGCGGCGTGGTCGAGGAGCGCCAGTCGCGGCGCGCGGAGGCGGTGGCGAGCATCGCGGCCAGCTTTGGCGGGCGCCAGGTGGTCTCGGGCCCGGTGCTGGTGGTGCCCTATACCGAGAACGTGCGCGAGCAGGTGGCCGATGCCGCCGGCGTCATGCGCACCACGCTGCGGCGGCGTACGCGGCACTGGACCTTCTTCCCCGACACCCTGGTGGTGGACGGCGAGCTGGTGCCCGAGACCCGCAAGCGCGGCCTGCACGAGGTCCGGGTCTACCAGTGGCAGGGCACGGTGCAGGCGCGCTTCGACGCACGCGTTCCCGATGGCGGGCCCGAGGGCGCCGAGCGCAGCATCGGTGAACCGTGGCTGGCCTTCGGCATCGCCGACGTGCGCGGCCTGCGCGAGCTGCCGCGGATGCAGGTGGGTGGGCGCGCGCTGCCGCTGGCGCAGGGCATCGGCCACGAGGACGGCCCCGGCGTGCATGCGCGGCTGCCGGCGCCCGCGGCCGGCGCACGGCTCGCCTTCGAGACCCGGCTGGACATCGAGCTGCGTGGCACCGAATCCTTTGCCATGATGCCGCTGGCGCGTGACAACGACCTGCGCCTGCGCTCGGACTGGCCGCATCCGCGCTTCGAAGGCCTGTCGCCGGTGCACGACCGCGACGGCGCCGGCTTCAGCGCGCAGTGGAAGGTGGCCTCGCTCGCCACCGACGCCCAGCGTCGCTATCGCCGGCAGGCGTCATTGGGCGACGCCGGTCCGTCGCTGCAGTGGAGCCCGGACCCCGACGCCGCCGGCATCACCCTGGTCGACCCGGTGAACGCCTACCTGCAGGCCGAGCGCGCGACGAAGTACGGCGTGCTGTTCGTGCTGCTGACCTTCGTCGCCTTCTTCATGTTCGAGCTGATCCGCCAGCAGCCGATCCACCCGATCCAGTACGGACTGGTGGGCCTGGCGATCGCGATCTTCTTCCTGCTGCTGGTCAGCCTGGGCGAACACATCCCGTTCGGACTCGCCTACCTGGCGGCGGCGACGGCGTGCATCGGGCTGATCGGCTTCTACCTCGCGGCGGTGCTTGGCGGTGCGCTGCGCGGTGCCGGCTTCGCGGCGATGCTGGCGACGCTCTACGCGGCGCTCTACGGCCTGCTGGTGTCCGAGGACAATGCGCTGGTGCTCGGCGCCGGCCTGCTGTTCGTGGTGCTGGCGGCGATCATGGTCCTGACCCGCAGGATCGACTGGTACCGCGTGGGCGCCGCGCTGCCCTCGGCGGGTCGCTGAGCGACTGGACCCTCAGGACAGGCCCGGCACGTGCGAGCCCAGCCACAGCGCGCCGCCGCCGAGCAGCGAGCCGGTCACGGTGGCGGCGAGCACGTCGCTGGGCCAGTGCAGGCCCAGCACCACGCGCGACAGGGCGATCATCGCGGTGAAGGGCAGCAGCAGCCAGGCCAGCTGCGGGTAATAAGCCAGGGCGACGATGGTGAACGAGACCGCGTGCAGGGTATGGCCGGAGGGGAAGCTGAACTCGTCCAGCGGCGCGATCCAGGCGCGGATGCGGACGTCGGCGGCAAAGGGCCGCGGACGCCGCGTCCAGCGCTTGAGCATCTTGTAGAGCAGCAGCGCGATGGCGCCGGTCGCGGCCATGTGCGCCGAGGCGCGCAGGCCGTCGAGGCCGTCCACCAGCACCATCGCCGTCATCAGCAGGTACCAGGCCGCTCCGTCGCCGGCACGGCTGACCGCGGAAAAGACGCGCAGCACGCCGCCGCGCGCGCACCAGCCGTTGGTGCGCAGGCAGAGGAAGCTGTCGGCCGTAACGCGCCGGTCAGGCGAGGGCAGGGTGGGCATCGGCGTGGCTCCGGTGGCGGGCGATCCCCCGCAGGATGGCGTCGAAATCGGCGGCGACCTGCGCCGGCCGCAGCGGCTGCACGGCCAGGCGCGCGCCGTGGCCCATGTCGCGGCGCGAGCCGTCTTCCAGCGAGAGGCGGCAGGCGGCATCGATGAAGGCGGCTTCGTCGTGCGGCTCGATCGCTGCGCCGTGGAGGCCGTGGCAGAGGTGTTCGGCCGCGGCGCCGTAGCGGAAGGCGACGGTCGCCACGCCGCTGGCCATGGCTTCGATGGTGACGTTGCCGAAGGTCTCGGAGAGGCTCGGGAACAGGAACAGGTCGGCGCTGGCGAAGTGGCGGGCAAGCTCGTCGCCGCGCTGCAGGCCGCAGTAGATGAAGTCCGGATTGGCCTCGCGGATCCGAGCCAGCTCCGGGCCTTCGCCCACCCAGACGAAGCGTGCGTCCGGCCGCAGCTCCTGCAGCCTGCGAAAGGCACGGACCGCGAGGTCGAGGTTCTTTTCCGCGGCCACGCGGCCGACGTAGGCCACGGCGAGGTCGTCCGGCCCCAGGCCCCAGCGGGCGCGCAGCGCGCCGTCGCGGTGCGCCGGGTCGAAGCGCCGGGTATCGACCGCGCGCGGCAGGTGCACCACGTGCTCGAAGTCCAGGCGGCCAAGCCCGGCGCACAGCTCCCTGGTCGGCACCAGGGTGGCGGCGGAGCCGTTGTGGAAGCGCCGCATCCATGCCAGCGCGACCGGCTGCATGAACGCCGCGCCGTAGTCGCGCATGTAGTGGTCGAAGCGGGTGTGGAAGCCCGAGGCCACCGGGATGCCGAGCGCCCTGGCGGCGCGCATCGCCGACCAGCCCAGCGGCCCCTCGGTGGCGATGTACACCGCGTCCGGCCGCTGCCGGCGCCAGCGGCGGCGAAGCTTCGCGACCGACGGCAGGCCGAGGCGCAGGCCGGCATAGAACGGCACCCGGATGCCGCGGGCCAGGACGTGGCCGGTGGCCCCGGCCTCACCGCGATGCTGCCGCGGGCGCACCACCTCGACCTCGTGGCCGCGGGCGCGCAGACCGCGCTCCAGCTCCTGCACGGTGAGCGCTACGCCGTTGACTTCCGGCGGATAGGTCTCGGTGACGATGGCGTAGTGCATGCGGGGCTCCGGTTTGACCGAAGCCTGGCGCCTGGCGGTGTCGCCCCTGTTGCAGCAATGTGACCGCCGTGTGACCCGGTTCGCTGCCTGTCCGGGACCTGCGTGCGAATGGCGCCTACCAGTGCAGCTGCATCCGCGCTTCGACAATCGACGGATCGTCGCTGACCACGGCGCCGCTGGCGGCGTCGGTCCGGCGGCTGGCCACGTCGACGTAGTTCAGCGCCAGCTTGGCGTTGCTGCGCCAGTACCAGTTGACGCCCACGGTCCAGGCCTCCATGCGGCCGCCGCGGACGGCGCCGTCGTCGAGGTCGAGCTGGTCGTAGCGAAGCCCGAGCTGCCAGAGCCCGTTCTCGCCCACCTGCGTGCGCGGCAGGCCGCCCCGGTAGTCCCAGGTGCTGCCGCCCGGCGTCCACACCGCGCTGGCGTAGCCGCCGCTGGTGTCGTAACCGGAGGCGTCGATGCGGTCGCCGCGGGCGAGGAAGTACTCGCTCTGCAGCTTCAGCGGGCCGCGGATCCACAGCGCCTCGAGTCCGGTGGTCGCCAGGCGGTCGACGTCGGCCATCGGACCGCTGTCGACCAGGCGTTGGGCGAAGTCGGCGTTGGGGCGCGCGCGCAGCCGCAGCTGGTCGCTGTCGGTATCGCGGTCGACATGGCTCAGGCCGAGATGCAGGACCTGGCCGTCGTCGCGGATCGGCGCCCACCAGGTGCGAAGGCCGTAGCCCGCGCCGTGCGCGTCATGGTCGAGGTTGCGTCCGAACCAGCCCAGCGTGGCGCCGTGGCCACCGGCGTCGTAGCTCCAGCTTGCGCCCAGGCGGCGGCCGGTGGCGAAGGTGCCGGTGGCGGCCGACTTGGCGATGAAGTCGTTGTTCCTGGTCGGGGACAGCTCTTCCAGGCCGTTGAGCTGCTTGGACTGGCCGAGCAGCAGGGTATGGCTGGGGCCCTCGTCGCCGCCGAAGCGCCAGGACAGGTTGTTGTCGAGGTAGTTCTCGCCCTCGACGTCGTAGCCCAGCACCCACGACAGGTTGCCGGGGCCGCTGCCCTTGAGCACCAGTTCGAAGCGGCGCACGCCGGTGGCGCGGTCGCGGCCGTCGTCGCGTCCGTCGAGGTCCATCACGTCGTTGTCGAACCAGTAGCCGTCGACCTGGAACATGCCTTCGAAGGCGACGTCGGAGCCGGCGACGGTGCCCAGCGGGATCTCGGCGTGGGCGGGAAGGCAGCAGGCGGCGGTCAAAGCGATCGGCAACAGCAGGAGTTTCATCGGGACGTCATGATCCGGTCATGGGAGCGCGGCGGAGTTTAGCGCGCGTGCCGTGAGCAGCCCCTGGAACGCAGCGTGTGGCGTCGGCGGGGCCGGTCGCACCCGCAGACAGTCGCCCAGCCGCGCCCAGCGGCCAGGCCGCTCAGCCGCCCAGTTGGCCCGTGTCCACGCGGCTCAGGCCGCCCGGGGCCTCCTGGAAGCCGGCGGCCTCCAGCGCCAGGCGCAGCGCGGGCTCGTCGCTCCGGGCCAGCGTCTGCAGGGTGTAGCGCCCGTCGGCTTCGATGGCGAGGGTCGCCTCGAGTTGCAGGGGGCCGCCGGTAGCCTCCGGGAGCAGCGTGAGCGAACCGGTGCGGCCTTCGCAGGCCGGACTGCCGCTCAGCAGCATCGGAGAGGGCGCCTGCCCTCCGGAACCGGTTCCGGGCAGCGTCGCCTCGATCCGTACGCGGCCGCCGGCCTCGCGGCAGGCTTCGCCGTCGAACAGCAGGCGTACATCCTCGAGCGATGCCCGCAGGCCCAGCCCCGGCGGCGCCGGCAGGGGCAGCAGGCCGTTGCCGCCGTCGATGCCGCGCAGGCGCCCGCCGTTGAGCGCCAGCCGCGCCTCCGGCAGGTGCAGCCACAGGCGCTGGCGGCCGGTCAGCAGGGGCAGCGGCGCCAAGCGCGTGCGCACGTCGCCGAACGCCGCGCCGTTCCAGCGCAGCTCGCGCAGTTCGCCGCGCCACAGGCTGCCACCGGCGTCCACCGCCGTCAGCCCCGGGGGCAGCGGCAGGCGCGGCAGCAGCAGCTGCAGCGGCACCGCCAGCAGCAGGGCGACCGCGAAGGCGCCGGCAAACCATGCCGCCAGGCGACGGCCGCTCACGGCGCCGCCCCGCCGAAGCCCACTTCGGCGCGCAGGCCGCCGTCGGCGCGCTCGACGTGGAGCGCCGAGGGGGCGATGCCATCGCGCCCGGCCAACTGGCCCAGCCAGCCATGCAGCGCAGGCGCGGCCACGCGTTCGAAATCGAGCACGAAGGCGCCGTCGGCGGCGCTGCGCCGGCGGCTCGGGCTGAGGCCTGCCTCGCGCACGCTGTCGAGGATCCGCCGCTGCAGGGCGTCGCCGCCCACAGGTGGCGACGGGCCTCCGGAACCGGCCAGCACCGCGACTTCGGCCTCGACCTGGTGCAGGTCGGCGACCGCGCGTGCGTGGCGGGCTTCGGCGCCTTCGCGCATCGCCTGCAGTGGCCACAGCAGGCCGTACCACCAGGCAAAGGCCGCGATCAGCGCGGCCATCACCGTAAGCATCGCGCGCTCGCGCGGTTCGCGGCCGCGCCACCAGCTCCGGATCCGGGCGGCGATGGTCATGACGAGGGCTCCAGGACCAGGCCGGTATGCAGGCCGCCGGGTACGTCACTGCTGCCGCCCTCCACCAGCGTCCACCCGTCCGCGGCCAGCGCGCCGCGGATGGCCTCGATATCGTCGGCCACGGCGTGGAACACGACTGCGCGCAGGCGGTCACCGCGCAGATAGTCGAGCTCGACCAGGTGGGTGCCGGCGCGGCCGGCGACGGCGGCGAACAGCGCGCCGCTCGCGGCCGTGAAGGCGCGCGGCTCGCGCGCGGCCCTGAGCTGGCGCGCGAGCGCGTCGGCGCCGACGCCGTCGCCACCGGCGTTGCCGGGCAGGGCGTCGCGCACCAGGGCCCCGGCGCGCGATTCAAGCGCGTGAGCGGCCAGCTCCAGGCGCAGCGCCTGCGCCGCCACCAGGACCAGGGGTGACGCGACCAGGGCGGCGGCAAGCCAGGCAAGGCGCCGCCACCGCGGCTTGCCTGCCTGCGCCGATGCAGGCGCGAACGCGCCCTGCAGCAGATCGACGTCCGGATGCAGCGCGCGCGCCGCACAGGCCTCCAGGCCCCCCTGGAGCCGCAGCTGTTCGCGTCCCGCCAGCACCTGCGCCGCGAGCGCCGGGGTGGCGCAGAAGGCCAGACCCGGGCCACGCACCAGCCAGCGCTCGCCTGCGTCCAGCACGTGCACCGCTTGCACGTCGTCGGATGGCGCCGGCAGCAGCAGCTGTTCCGGGACCGCGGCGTCGGGACGCAGGCCGAAATCCGCCGGCAGCAGCAGCTGTTCCGGGACCGCGGCGTCGGGACGCAGGCCGAAATCCGCCGCGCGCGCCAGCCACTCGTGCAAAGCCGCGGGCTCCACGGATGCGACGGTGCGGGCGTCACCCGCGGCGCCGGCGTCGAGGGCGACGTGCAGCGAGGCGGGGCGCGCCAGTCGCTCGGCGAGCATCGCCTGCGCCGCCGCGCGTGCCTGGGCCGCGGAGTGCGCCTTCAGTGCGATGTGGTCGATGCGCACGGCCTCGCCGGGCACCACCAGCACGGTGCGTGCTGCGGTGGCCGAGGTCGGCGCCACGGTCCCTGGCGACAGCTCGGCCCGCGACAGCACGCGGCCATCGTCGGCCAGGTCCAGGCAGGTGGCCGATGCTGCGGGATCGGCAGGCAGGAACAGGATGCGGGTGTTCATTCGTCGTGTGTCCATCGGCGCGCCACCAGGCGCGCGGGGCCATCGGAGCCGGCGTCGAGCAGCGCGCTCAGGACCACCTCGGCGCCGTCGTATTCCACTTCTGTCCGGAGCTTGAAGTAGCGGGTGCGCACGCGAAGCTGCTCCAGCACGGGGTTGGACAGCCGCGCCGCCAGTACCGGAGGCCGGGTCGCGAACGCGGTCACGTCGAGCCAGCCGCCGGCCGGACGCGTGGCGATCAGGCGTCGCGCGGCGGCGATGTCGAGGGCGTTATCGCTGAGCATCGCCAGCACCACGGCGTCATCCTCTTCCAGTGTGTTGACGTTCACCGGCGCCAGCGTGCTGTCAGGCAGCGCGCAGACGTGGGGGCGCAGGCGCGCGTAGGCCGCGGCGTCGTGGCCGGCGATCGCGCGCAGTTCGCTGGCTTCGGCCAGCAGCGCGCCCGCGGTGCGGTCGCCCGGGTGGCGCGTGGCATAGGCCGCGTCCTCCGCTCCCGCGGGTCCGGGCAGCTGGTCGCTGTCGATCCAGTCCACCAGGGCGTCGGCCAGGGTGGCGGCCTGCGCGGGATCGAACTCCAGCGCGCGCAGCAGCGCGAGGTACTGGCGCACGCCTGCCTCGCGCCGCGACCATTGCCCGGGAACGCCTTCGACCACGCTGTTGAGATTGAAGCAGGCGGTGCCGTCGTCGATGCGCACGCGCATCGTGCCGCCATCGATCGGGAAGACGAAGGGCCGGCCGTTCCAGTTGCCGGCCAGCGTAGTGCGCCGGTCGCCGGCATCGAGCTGCGCGATGCGCGTGCGCGCCAGCGCCTCGCTGCCCAGCGCGTACCACTGCGCCTGGACCAGCGCCTGTGCGTTGCCGGTGCGGCGAAGGCCGAAGCGGATGTCGTCCAGCACCGCCACCAGCAGTACGGTCATCACCGCCACCAGCAGCAGCACCGTGAGCAGCGCGGCGCCGCCTTCGCGCGCGCTGTGCGCAGCGCGCCCGCGGCCGGGCCGGTGGCGGGCGGAATGGCTCACTGCCCGGTCCCCGGAAGCAGGAAGCGCTGGCGCACGCCGCCGATGGCGTCGAGCTCGAGCTCCAGTTCGATCGCCGCCGGCAGGCCGGTGGTGCCGCCGTGCCAGCCGTCGTTCCAGTGGCCGTCGGAAAGATAGGCCACGCGCGCGGCGGAAACGCCGTCGATCAGCACCCGTGCCGATGGCGGGGTGGCGCCGTCCACGGCCGCGCGCGCGCTGCGCTCCAGGCGGCCGTCGACGATGCGGTATTCGACGTATTCCAGCGATGAGCGCGAGCTGCCGTCCGGGTTCTCCAGGCCGCGACGGACGAAGGCGAACAGCGGTCCCGCCTCGCCCGGACGGCCGCCGATGAAGGCGTCGCGCGCGTTGCTGCCATCGGCGCGCCGTACCATCCGCAGCGCGGCCTGCGAGAGGTCGGCGCGCAGCAGCGCACGCGCGCGCTGGAACTCGCCCAGCCGGTCCATGCGCGCACGCAGCACGCCCTGGCTGTCGACCGTGTAGGCCATAGCGGCGACGCCGGCGGCGGCGATCAGGCCGAACAGCGCCAGCGAAACCACCACCTCGAGCAGGGTGAAGCCGCGGTGCCCGCGCATGGCGCAGGCGGCCGGGCACGCACGGACGGGACGCGCGCATCCTCGCGGGGCGACATGGCTCACTGCGGCACGCTCCGGAACAGCGACACCTCGGCGGCCACGCGCTGCCCGCCGGGCGGCGATACGCTGATGTCGACGCGCAGCAGCGCCGGGTCGGCGGTCGGCGTGGTGCGGCGGCTCCAGCGCCAGGCCAGGCCGCCGGCCTCTTCGCTGCCCGCGGCGTCGCCGGCGAGCGCGCGCAGGTCGAGCGTGGCCGCGTCCACGGCGACGTTGTCGGCGACCACCGCGGCCAGCACCCGCTCCTCGATGGCAACCGCGGTCCGCGTGCTTTCGCCGGCGAGGTTGAGCAGGCCGAG
This sequence comes from Luteimonas changyuni, assembly GCF_039548395.1. NCBI lineage: Bacteria > Pseudomonadati > Pseudomonadota > Gammaproteobacteria > Lysobacterales > Lysobacteraceae > Luteimonas > Luteimonas changyuni. The sequence continues at coordinate 28,672 of NZ_JBCLUZ010000029.1, read as the reverse complement.
CACGGCCAGCGCGAACACCGCGAGCGCCACCAGCATCTCGATCAGCGAGAAGCCGGCGGCGCGGGGATCAGCGGGCGGTGCCATCGATCTCCACCTCGCCGCCACCGCCCACCGCCACGTGCGCCTGTCGCCCTTCGCGCAGCAGCACCAGGCTCTGCGGCGTGGTCGCGCCGGTGGGGTCGAAGCGGAACGAAACCCCGGCATCGCGCCGCGGAAGCCGCGGCTGCGTGCCCGGCGCCCAGTCCACGCCGGCAAAGGCGCGACCGTCGAGCGGCTGCCAGCCATCGAAGCGCCGGCGCGAGAATGCGTAGCCATCCGCCGTCACCCGGACCTCCACCGTGCGCATGCCGAGGATCGCCTCGTCGCGGGCGTGGCCCAGGCGCGCGGCAAAGGCGTCCGCCTCCTTCGCCAGCGCGTCGTCCGCGGAGGGCAGCGTCAGCGTCACGGCCGCACCGGCCAGGCCGATGACCAGCAGCACCACCATCAGCTCGACCAGGGTGAACCCGCGCGCCCGCAACATGGCCTGGCCTCAGCGCCAGTTGCCGATGTCGGCGGCGTCGCCTTCGCCGCCCTCGGCCCCGTCGGCGCCGAGGGAGAACACGTCGAAGCCGCCGCTGCGGCCCGGCTGGCGGTAGCGGTAGGCATTGCCCCAGGGATCCTCGGGCAAGCGGCGGATGTAGCCGCCCTTGCGGTAGCGCTCGGGGCGCGCCAGCCCGGCGGGCGCATCAAGCAGGGCATCCAGGCCCTGCGGCGTCGAGGGATAGGCGAGGTTGTCCAGGCGGTAGGTTTCCAGCGCCTGCTCCAGCACCGAGATGTCGGCGCGGGCCTTCTCGGCCATGGCCCGGTCCTGGCTGGGCATCACGTTGATCATCACCACCGTCGACAGCAGGCCGATGATCACGATCGCGACCATCAGTTCGACCAGGGTGAAGCCGGCGACGCGATTGCGGGCGCCGCTGCCGGGATGGATGGAAGTGCGTGTGTAGCGACTTTGCATGGGGCCTCCGTCAGCCCGCCACGAGGGCGTTGAATTGCAGGATCGGCAGCAGGATGGCGAGCACGATCACCGCCACCGCCGCGCCAAGCACGATGATGATCAGGGGTTCGAGCAGGCTCATCGCCGCCGTGGTGAAGGTGTTGAACTCGCGTTCCAGGTAGTCCGCCGCGCGGTCGAGCATCGGGGCCAGGCGTCCGCTGTCCTCGCCGCTGGTGGCCATGTACAGCAGGGTCGGCGGGAACACCGCCGCGCGCTTCATCGCGTTCGACAGGCTGCCGCCCTCGCGGATGACGTCCACCATCTGTCCGGTGGCTTCGCGCAGCACGGTGTTGCCGACGGTGCGCGCGGTGATCGCCAGGCCCTCGATCAGCGGCAGGCCGCTCTCGGACATCGTGGCCAGGGTGCGCGCCATGCGCGCGGCGTGGACGTCGCGCAGGATGCGGCCGAGCAGCGGCAGGCGCAGCAGGGCAGCGTCGAAGCGGCGGCGGACGGCGGGCCGGCGGAGCATCCGCGCCGCACTGATTGCAAGCGCGGCGAGCAGCGCCAGGATCGGCAGCCACCAGGTCGCGAGCAGGTCGGAGATGCCGATCACGATGCGGGTCAGCAGCGGCAGCTCGCGGCCCATGGACTCGAACTGCTCGACCACCTTGGGCACCACGAAGACCATCAGTGCGACCACCACCAGCACCGCGGTCACCGCCAGCGCCGCAGGGTAGATCAGGGTCGATACCAGCTTGCCGCGCACCTGCTGGTCGCGCTCGTGCAGGTCGGCCAGGCGTTCCAGGATCGCGGGCAGGGCGCCGGTGCCTTCGCCGGCGGCGACCATCGCCCGGTACAGCGGCGGGAACGCGCGGGGTTCGCGCGCCATGGCGTCGGACAGGCGAAAGCCTTCGACCACGCGGGCGTGGGTGGCCATCACCACGCGACGCACCGGCGCGCGTTCGGACTGGCTGCCGATGGTGCGCAGGGCCTCTTCCAGCGGCGCCACCGCCACCAGGGTGGCGAGCTGGCGGGTGAGGAGGGTCAGGTCCTTGGCGCTGAAGCGGCCGCCAAGGCGCGTCGTCTTCTCCGCGCGTTCGGTGGCGGGCTCGACCCGCACCGGCAGCAGGCGCCGGCCTTCAAGCAGCCGCCGCGCTTCCGACGCATTGCCGGCGTCGAGCACGCCCTCGCGGCTGCGCCCCTGGACGTCGAGCGCGGAGTACTCAAACGCCGCCATGGTCCTGCAGCTCCTGGCGGGTGACGCGCATGGCTTCCTCGAGCGTGGTGTCGCCGCGCAGCACGGCGCTGCGCGCGGCGTCGCCGAGGCGGCCGGCGGCGGTGAAGGCCTGTGCCGCCAGCGCGTCCTCGTCGGCACCGGCGCCGATCAGCTGGCGCATCGGTTCATCGATCTCGAGCGCCTCGTGGATGCCCAGGCGGCCGGCGTAGCCGCTGTGGCTGCACTGCGCACAGCCGGCGGCGCGGTACAGGGTGGCGCCGGCCGCGGCCGGGCCGAGCAGCCGCATGGCTGCCGGATCATCGACCAGCGGCTGGCGGCAGGCCTTGCACAACCGCCGCAGCAGGCGCTGCGCCAGCACCAGGCGCAGGCTCGACGCCAGCAGGAAGGATTCAACGCCCATGTCGCGCAGCCGGGTCACTGCGCCCGGCGCGTCGTTGGTATGCACCGTCGACAGCACCAGGTGGCCGGTCAGGCTGGCCTGCACCGCGATCTGCGCGGTCTCCGGGTCGCGCACCTCGCCGACCATCACCACGTCCGGGTCCTGGCGCAGGATCGCGCGCAGGCCGGTGGCGAAGCTCATGCCGACGCGCGCGTTGACCTGGGTCTGGCCGATCCCGTCGATCGCGTACTCCACCGGGTCCTCGACGGTGAGGATGTTGCGTCGGCCGTCGTTGAGCGCGGCCAGCGCGGCGTACAGGGTGGTGGTCTTGCCGGCGCCGGTGGGGCCGGTCACGAGGATGATGCCGTTGGGCACGCGCAGCGCGCGCTCCAGCGCCGCGCGCACCGGCGGCTCCAGGCCCAGGCCGTCGAGCGTCAGCGTGCCCTGGTCCTTGTCGAGGATGCGCATCACCACGCGCTCGCCGCCGCGCGCGGGAAGCGTCGAGACGCGCACGTCCAGCGCCTTGCTGCCCATGCTCAGGCCGATGCGGCCGTCCTGCGGCAGCCGCTTCTCGGCGATGTCCAGGCGCGCCATGACCTTGACGCGCGACACCAGCAGCGGCGCGATGCGCCCCGGCAGGCGCAGCGCCTCGCGCATCACGCCGTCGACACGCATGCGCACCACCAGCGCGGATTCGAAGGATTCGATGTGCACGTCGGAGGCGCCGATGCGCGCGGCTTCGGCGATCAGGCCGTTGATCAGGCGGATCACCGGTGCGTCGTCCTGCGCGTCGAGCAGGTCGGCGGTGGCGGGGATGTCGCCGGCCAGGGCGTCGAGGTCGCCGGGAAGCTCGAACTCGCCGCTGCCGCCGGTCAGCGCGGCGTCGGCGTAGAGCTCCGACAGCCGGCGGTCGAAGGCGCTGCGCGGCAAGACTTCGACCTCAAGCTCGACGCCCAGGCTCCGCCGCGCTTCCAGCAGCGCCGCGGGATCGGCGTCCTCGCGCAGGCCGACGCGTGCATGCGCGCCCGATTCGCCCATGCCGAGCAGCACGACGCCGTGATGCTTGGCGAAGCCGTAGGCGAAGGCAGGCAGCGCCTCGTTCATCGCACGTGGTCGCCGGTGGTGCTGGCGTCGCCGGATGTCGGCTGGGAAGGCCCGGATACCGGCAAGGGTGCCAAGGCCTGTGCGTCGGCAGGCGCCGATGCCGGCAGGGGCGTCGCTGCGGCGCCGGGCGTCGCGGCAGGCGCAGGCATCGTCGGCGGCGCGGTCCGAAGGTACTCCCGCACCAGCTCGTCCAGCGCGTTCTCCCGCTCGCCCATCACCGGCAGCTGGCTGCGCATGTAGTCCCAGCGCCCGGCGCTCATGGCCTGCGCGTCTGCGGTGCTGCGCACGATGGTGGGACGGATGAACACCATCAGGTTGGTCTTGTCGCGCGAGCGCGAGCGGTGCCGGAACAGGTGGCCGACGATCGGGATGTCGCCCAGCAGCGGCACCTTGGACACGGTGTTGCGGTCGCTCTGGTCGAGCAGGCCGCCGAGCGCGACGATTTCGCCGTTGTCCACCAGCACCCGCGTCTCGACCTCGCGCTTGTTGAGCACCAGCTCGGCGAAGTCGTCGCTCACCGGCCCGGCGATAGAAGACACCTCCTGGCGCAGGGTGAGCGTGATGCCGCCGCCGGCGTTGATCTGCGGCGTGACCTCGAGCTGGATGCCCACGTCCTGGCGTTCGATGGTGCGGAAGGGATTGCTGTTGTTGTCGCCCAGCACCTCGCCGCTGGTGGTCGGCACTTCCTGGCCGACCAGGATCCGCGCCTCCTCGTTGTCGAGCGTCAGGATCGACGGCGTCGACAGCAGGTTCGACGCCGTGTCGCTGTTCACCGCGTCGATGATCAGGCCGAAGGTGGCGTTGTCGTTGCTGCCGGCGATGCCGCCGAGCGCGCCGTTGATGCCCAGCAGTGACTGCACCGCGGCCTGGCGGGCGAGGTCGAGCACGCCGTTGTCGTCGTCATCGTCGTCGCCGCGCGTGCGTTCGGCGGCGTAGCCCGCGGCCAGCGGCATGATCGCGGTACCGGCGCCTGGGTGCTGGGTGGCGAGGAAGGGGATGTTGCTGCCTTCCTTGCCGGCGATCAGCAGCTGCGCGCCGAGGCGGCGCGCGGCGTTGTTGGAGATCTCGACCACGATCGCCTCCACCAGCACCTGCTCCCGGCGCGTGTCGAGCTGGGTGATCACGTCGACCAGCAGGCGCTGGGTCTCCGGATCGGCGTTGATGATCAGCGAGTTCGAGCCCGGATAACGGACGATGGTCGGGCGTTTGCCGGGCACGGCGGTGATCAGCTGTGCGGCATTGGCATCGGTGGCGACACCCACGGCGCTGGCCGCGCTTCCGGTGGCGGATTCGGCGCCGTCGGGCGACTGCCCGACCAGCTGCTGCAGCACCGGCAGCAGCTGTTCCGCGCTCGCGTGCTGCAGGCGCACCACGCGCACGCCGCCGGTGCGTTCGGCGCGGCGGTCGAGCTCGAGGATGGTCTGCACCACGCGCTGCACCGCGGTCGGCGCGCCGCGGACCACGATCGAGTTGCTGCCGTCCACCGGCTGGATCGAGAGCTGGCCGCCGCGGCCTTCGCCACCGCCGAACAGCTGGTTGACCGTCGCCGCCACTTCGCGCGCCGAGCTGTTGCGCAGGGTGACGGTGTCGATGCCGGCGGTGTCGCTGTCGATCTGCGCCACCAGGCCGCGGATGCGGCGGATGTTGTCGGCGTAGTCGGCGATCAGCAGCGCGTTGCCCTGGGGCGTCGGCACCACCACGCCGCCGCGGCCGATCAGCGGCTTGAGCGTTTCGGCGGCGATGCGGGCGTCGACGGTCGACAGCGGCAGCACCTGGGTGGTGAACGCCGAGCCGCTGCCGCCGCCGGGCAGCTGCGCCGCGGCGGTGTCGGGCACCACCCGGTAGGCGCCCGGCCCCGCGCTCACCGCCACCAGGCCGTTGGCGCGCAGCACCGCCAGCAGCACGCCCAGCAGTTCGGCCTCGTCCATGGCCACGTCGCGGGTGATGCTGACGCTGCCCTGCACCGCGGGATCGATGATGAAGGTGGTGCCGGTGGCGCGTGCGACGTCCTGGATGAAGGCGCGGATGTCGGCGTCCTGCGCGCTCACGCCCGCGGTGTCCTGGGCGAAGGCGAAGGGAGCCGGGTGCGCAAGCAGCGCAAGGGCAAGTGCGGCGGCGAGGAGTCGCTGTTTCACGGTGTCTTGGCCTGCAGGGTCGCGCTGCGGATCTGGCCGTCGCGCCGGTAGGTGAGGGAAATGGAGGACGCGCCGGAGAGGCTGTTGGCGAGGTTGGCGTAGCGTTCGGCGTCCAGTGCCTCGTTGTTCACCGACAGCAGCACGTCGCCTGCCTGCAGTCCCGCCTGGCGCAGCACGGCGCCATCGCCGCGCGGGATCACGGTGTAGCCGGTGATCCGGCCATCGGTTTCGTCCGGACGAAGGCCCATCTGGGCGAGCAGCTGCGCCGGGTCGATCGCCTCGTCGGGCGCGTCCGCGGCTGGCGCGGATGCTGGCGCTGTACGCGCGGGTGTCGCGGCTGCCCGCGCCGCTGTCGGGCGGGTTGGCGCGGGGCGTGCGTCGGGCTTCGTGAAGCGGAGTTCGCTGCGGCGCCCGCCGCTGTCGAGTACCACGTGGTCGGCCTGCACCTCGGCCAAGGTCACGCCAGGTGCCACGGCTTCACCGGTGGTGTAGGAGCGCTGCGGGCCTTCGCGCATGGCGATGATGGCGCTGCCACCCGCCGGAGCGGGGCGGAGCGCGAACAGGCGCAGGCCGGAGGCGTCGGCGCTGGCGGTGATGGCCGCGCCGTGGTCGGGGTAGAAGGCGTCGATGGCCAGGCGCCCGGGCTGCTCGCGGAAGACCGTCGCAGCGTCGATCGCGGGCGCGCCCAGCGCAGCGGGCGGCAGCAGCAGCCAGGACAGGCGCGCTGCCTGGAAGGCCAGCAGCACGACGATGGCGACTTCGACGGCCCGCCGCAGGCCATCGGGCCTGCGGAAGCGGTCAAGGGCGGTGCGAACGTCGGGAAGGGAATGGAATGCGGGCACGGGCAAGGGCGTCGTGGCGCAGGATGCTGCGCCCTCGCGACAGCATGCGAAGCTTTCGTGACAGGCTTGTTGCAGCTGACTTATTGGTGTCGTGTTGCCGGGCGCGCTTTGGCGGGACACGCCCCCACGTTGCCCCGCCTGCCCTTCCGCCCTCTTCCCCCGCGGGCGGAGGAAGAGGGCTCGCGCGTCCGGACACTCCCGCAGGCGGGGGAAGAGGGTTCGTCAGAACTCGGTCGAGACGCTGAACGACCAGGACACGCCCGGGTCGTAGCGCAGGACGTGGATCTTCTGGCCGCCGCCGCCCTCGATGTACTCGTCGTACTCGGTATCGAGGATGTTGCGCGCCGCGAAGCCCAGGGTCACCGGCGTCTCGCCGAAGCGCATGGTCTTGCGCAGGACGAGGTCCAGCGTCAGGCCCGGATCTTCCATGACGTCCTGGCGCAGGTTGTTGCCGCGCGCCGAGATGCGCTCGCTGACGTAGTTGGCGATCAGCGTGGCCTGCAGGTCCTTCGCGGTGTTCTCGATGCCGAACTGCAGGTTGGCGATGTGCTCCGACTGGCCCTGCATCCGGCTGCCGTCAAGGATCAGGCTGCGCGCGGGCTGCGTGGTGCCGCTGCCGCCGTCCAGGGCGACCGTGTCGTTCGCGCCCGCGGTCACCTCGGAGTCCGTCCAGGTGTAGTTGGTGGCCAGGTACAGGCGATTGCCGTCCCACCAGTCCGCGGCGATGCCGGGGTCGAAGTACTTCTTGAACTCCAGCTCGGCGCCGTACACGGTGGCCTCGGGCGCGTTGACGAAGGTCTGCCAGAGCTCGTCGCCACCGCCGGTGAACATGATCGATTCGATCGGCTTGTCGATCTGCTTGTGGAACAGGCCGGCGGTGAAGTATTCGCCCGAGCCGAAGAACCACTCGTAGCGGGCGTCGAAGTTGGTCAGTTCGCTGTCGACAAGGTAAGGGTTGCCGTAGAGCTGGCGATCCTTCTCGGGGTCGGTGTACAGCTGCGGCGAGAGCTCGCGGAACTGTGGCCGGGCGATGGTCTGCGAGGCACCGAAGCGGACCTGCCGGTTCTCCGCGACGTTCCAGGTCAGGGTGAGCGCGGGCAGGACGTAGTCGTTTTTCAGCGGTGCCAGCGCGCCGCTGCGGACACCGGTATAGATGTCGTACGGGTGCACCGCCTGTGTCGCGTCCTCGTAGCGGACGCCGAGGGTGCCGCGCAGCCTGGGGGTGATTTCGCCGTCGACCTGCAGGTAGGTGCCCAGCACCTTGAGCGTGGCGTCGTAGGCGGCCTGGCCGGCGAGGCCGGTGGTCTCCTCCAGCCGCAGCCAGCCCTGGCTCAGGTTGTAGTCGGAGAACAGGTAGTCGGGGCGCTGGTACGGGAAGTAGTGGGGCAGGGTGGCGCCGTTGCCGGGGCCGTCACCGGCGAAGTACCTGAACTCACGCGACCAGGCGTTGCGGTCGTTGTCCATGTACGAAGCACCGCCGCTCAGCGTCACGTCGCGCTCGATCGGCAGGCGCCAGGTGACGTCGACGCCGCCGCTGGCGACCTCGTCGTCGACCTGGCTGAAGCGGGTGTAGTTCTCCTGGTTTCCGACCGAGTAGGCCCAGTAGCCGTCGCCTTCGTCGCGGAAGCCGATCATCTTCTCGTAGGGCACGTCACGGGTCGCCTGTGCCCAGGCGGCGCGCCACTCGACCTTGAGGTCGCCGTACTCGCCGAACTCGTGCGAGCCGCTGACCTGGTTGTTGATCATCTCGCGCTCGAACCAGCGGGTGTCGTCCCTGCGGTAGCCGTAGTTGCTGATGTAGTCCATGCCGGCGCGGCTGCGGGCTTCCTTGAGCGTGTCGTGCACGTACAGGGTGGTGAGGTTGATCCTGTTGTTCCCCCACTCGTAGCCGGCGCCGAGCAGCGCGTTGACGCGGGCGTTGTTGCGGGTGGAAAGGAACTCGTAGTCGTTGCCGTAGGCAAGCGTTTCCAGGTCGGGACCGAGGAATACGCCCTGCTCCTGGTCGCCGAAGATGGTGCGCCACTCGTTTTCGAAGCCGGCCACGGCGACGAAGCCGATGCGGGCGTCGTCGCCCATGTCGGCGGACCAGCCGGCGCTGAAGCCGAAGTTGACGTCCGGGTCGATGCTGTCGTTTTCCTGCAGCACGTTGACGCTGGCGTTTTCGAGGCTGCGGCCGATCGTCGCGAGTTCCTCGTTGCTGAAGTTGTTGCGGTCGACCCGCTTGCCGGTGCCGATGGCGTCCTGGAGCGCGCGCGGGATCTTGCGGGTGCCGTCGTCGTAGCCCCAGAAGTCGTCGTCGCCACCGCCGTAATAGGTCAGGCCCTTCTCCATGGTGGTGTTGTCGTTGAAGCCACCGCCCACGCTGAGCTTGAAGAAAGGCGCGTCGGGGATGTTGAGCGACTGCAGGTCGATCACGCCGCCGCCGAACTCGCCGGGATACTTGACCGAATAGGTCTTCTGCACGGTCATGCCCTGCAGCACTTCGGCCGGGAACAGGTCCAGGGGCACCACGCGCTGCATGGGTTCGGGGCTGGGCAGCGGGGAACCGTTGAACAGCGCCGAGGAGTAGCGCTCGCCAAGGCCGCGGACGTAGACGAACTTGTCGCCGACGATGCTTACGCCGGACACGCGCTGCAGGGCGGCGGCCGCGTCGGCGTCGCCGGTGCGTTCGAAGTCTTCGCGCTGGACGAACGATGCGACCTCGGCCGTCTGCAGCATCGGCTCGGGAATGTATTCGCCACGCACCTCGACGGCGTCGAGCTGGACCGGCTGTTCCGGCGTCGGCTGGGCGGCCGTGGCAGCCGACTGGGCGATCGTGGCCTGCACGATCGTGGCCTGGGACGGCACCACGGACTGGCCGCCGGGCGCTTCAGGCTGCCGGGCCCACGCGCCCTGGCATGCGATGAGAGTGGTGATCGCGACGAAGAGGACGCTGCGTGACGGAATGCGCTTCATAAAGTGACCTTGGGCTGTGCGGTTTACGGGGCCGGGCATGGGGAGGGGCGGCCGTGCGGGCCGCCCCTTGTTGCAGCGACGGGCCCGATCAGCAGGACGCGTCGGCCGTCAGGCCGCAGGTCCAGCCCTGCCACCAGGTGTCGCTCGAATCCTTCACGCCACCGATGTAGTCGACCTGCTCGAAGAAGCTGTGCTTGCTCGCCAGGTTCGCGACTGCCGGTACGGCGCTTTCGTTGGCGCCGTTGACGAACACGCCGGTCAGGGTCGAATTGCCCGCAACGGTGTTGGTGCCGGCAGTGAAGGCGGCTTCCGCGTCTGCGTTGTTGAAGTTGTTCGGGCAGGCGAAGAAGACCGACTCGAGGACGGCGGTGCTGCCGCGCTCCGGCACGTGCTCGATGCTCAGGCAGGTCAGGCCCTTGCCCGTGCCGCCGGCCTTGCGCGTGACCACGGTGTTGTAGATCTCCGCGCGGCTGCCGAGGTTGACGGTGAAGCCGGAGCCGTTGCCGCTGCTGCCGCCGGCACGGCCGACGTAGGTGAAGTTCGCGACCTGCGGGTTCGAGTACTGCTCGGGCGTGAGCGGGATGGGGTTGCTGCTGTTGGTGCCGGACCACTCGTTCATGTTGTCGCCGGTGCTGTCGCGCTGGACCACCACGCCGAACTGCACGCCGCCGTTCCAGCCGGAGTCGATGTCGAGGCTGTCATCGCTGGCGCCGGTGACCACGATGCGGCGCGCGTTGACCGAGCCGCCGAAGATCTCGATGCCGTCGTCGGAGCTGTTGTGGACCTGCACGTACTCGATGGTGGTGCCGCTGCCGACGCCGCCCATGGTCAGGCCCTGCAGCTCGTTGCCGCCGGAGAAGGCGAAGCCGGAGTACTTGATCTGCATGTACTGCACGGTGCCGGAGTTGTCGGTGGTCGAATTGCCGCCGTACATGCCGAGGTCACCGCCCTCGATCCTGGTCTCGCAGGCTGCGCTGCCCGGCTCGAAGTCGCCGATGCAGGTGTTGACCGGCGCACGGCCGGCGAGCACCAGGCCGCCCCAGCGACCGTCGGTCTCGGCGTCGGCATTGCCTTCGACGTCGATCTTCGCGGTCAGGATGATCGGCTGCTCGGCGGTGCCGAGCGCATAGATCTTCGAGCCGCGGTTGACGACCAGGGCGTCGGGGCCGGCGGAGGCGTACACGGTCACGCCCGGCTCGATGTTGAGGATGCCTTCGCGCGCACCGGCCCTCGGAGCGGCCGGGTCGCCACCCATGTCCTCGCCGACGTGGACGGCACCATTGATGGCGTAGACGGTGCCGGCAGCCTTCGGGACCGTGAGTTCACCGATGATCCGCTCCGGCAGTTCGCAGGCGCGGAAGTCGGCGATGGTGCCGATGTTCCTGAAGCCCTCCGGGCAGTTCTCGGCCGGACCACTGGTCGGCGGCGGCGGAGGCGGCGGCGGAGTGGTCGGCGGCGGGGGCGGCGGAGTGGTCGGCGGCGGCGGGAATGCGCCCTCGCCGGGCGAAGCGACGCGGTCGGCACCGCCACCGCAGGCACTGAGCGCGAGCACCGCGCCAAAGGTCATGAGGAGGGCCTTGGAACTATGGCGCATGGACATCGGTTGGGTCTCCGGGAGGAATGGACTGCGAACGCAGCGATGGAACCGCGGCCGTTGCTCGCCCCTGGATGGGCGGCGTCCGCTGCGTTCCGGATGAATCGGAAATGAAGGCTAGGGGCGTCCCGTTACAGCTTTCTTTCAGGGACAAGTCGCACGGCGGCGAGTGCTCATGCATGGCAATCGCGTGACATCCGGAAGACGGCTGTCATCGCGCGGTCATGTGCCCGGTGTCTGCTCCATCCGGCGATTCCTCACGGGCATGACCATGGACACACCGGTGATCGATCACGCGCTGCTGCAGTGGCTGCTGGGACAGGTGCAGTCGGGCGCGTCGCCAGAGGACGTGGTGGCCTCGATGGTCGCGCGTGGCTGGGCGGAGGACGATGCCGTCGCCGCGCTCGAGGATGCGATGCGCGGGCACCTCGACGCCCATGCGCGCGCCAACGACCTGCCGCCGCCGGAACGGGTGCCCGCGCCGATCGTGATGAACGGTCCGTCGTTGATCGATGCCGGGGACCGGCGTGTGCCGGTGCTGGCGAACATGCTGCATCCGCGCGTGGTGGTGTTTGGCAGCGTGCTGTCGGATGCGGAGTGCGACGCCCTGGTGGAAATGGGGCGGCAGCGCCTGCGACCCTCGGCGGTGTTCAACCCGGACACCGGCGCCGACGAGTCGCACGAGGCGCGGAGCAGCGAAGGCACGTTCTTCAGCCGCGGCGAGAATGCGCTCTGTGCGCGCATCGAACGCCGCCTGGCGGCGCTGGTCGACTGGCCGCTCGAGAACGGCGAAGGCCTGCAGCTGCTGCGCTACGGCCCGGGTGCGCAGTACAGGCCGCACTACGACTACTTCGATCCCGACCGCCCCGGCGCACACGTGGCGCTGTCGCGTGGCGGCCAGCGCGTGGCCTCGATCGTCATGTACCTCAATACGCCCGACTGCGGTGGTGCGACCACGTTTCCCGACGCCCGCTTTGAAGTCGCGGCGGTCAAGGGCAACGCGGTGTTCTTCGCCTACGATCGACCGCATCCGATGACCGGCAGCCTGCATGGCGGCGCACCGGTGATCGAGGGCGAAAAGTGGGTGGCGACCAAGTGGCTGCGAGTCGGGCCGCACCGGTGACCGACCGCTTGTCGGAGTATTTGCACCGCTCATCAATCGAAAGATGCTTTGTCATCGAGGTGTAACCCAACGCAGCGCCGCGCGTAGTGTGATCACCGCATCACCTACAGGCGCTTCGTGCGCAGGAGCACCGACATGCAGCGGATCGCAATCCCCCTTCTCCTCTCCGTGGCCCTTCCGTTCGCCGCCACCGCGGCCGACACCGCGCCACAGTCGACCCAGCAGGTCTACACCTACGCGGTCGAGCTCGACGCCGACGGCCGCATCGCAAGCCTCGAGCCCCACGGCAGCGCGCCCGGCCCCACCACGTCCGCCCTGGCCGCGGAGATCCGCGACTGGGTGTTCAACTCCGGTGCGGCCGACGGCGCCTCGCGCACCTTCCTCCGCGTCGTGGTCGACGAGGCCGCAGGCGGTGGCCACGAGGTGGTGTCCGCCACCACCGGGCCGGCGCTGGCGGCGATGACACCACCCGAATACCCGATGCGCGACCAGCTCGCCGGCAACGAGGGCATGGTGGTGCTGCGGCTGGAGGTCGCCGCCGACGGCTCGGTGAAGGATGCCGACGTGCACGCCGCCACCGGTACCGTCTCGCGCGCGATGGCCGATGCCGCGGCGGATGCTTCGCGCCAGTGGCGGTTCTCCAGCGAGCAGGTCGGCGGCGAGCCGGTGGCCTCAACGCTGTTGTGGCCGGTGTGCTACCTCGGCCCCTGGTCGTCGCCATCGGCCTGCAGCTGGACCGGTCCCGATGCGCAGCGCTTCTCCAGCAAGACCGTGCTGCCGCTGCAGCCCAACGTCACCGTGACCTGGACGGCGGCGCGCTGAGTCCAGTGCGACACCCGGCGCTCAGGCGCCGGGCTTCGCCTCGTCCGCAGGCGTGCCGTCAACAGGCCGGCCGTCAACAGGCGTCTTGTCGGGATACGTGCACAGGTCGCGGATGACGCAGGGTCCGCACTCCGGGCGCCGCGCCTTGCACACGTAGCGGCCGTGCAGGATCAGCCAGTGGTGGGCGTCCAGCAGGTAGTCTGCCGGCACCCGCTTCAGCAGCCGGTCCTCCACCGCGCGGACGTTCCTGCCGTGGGCCAGGCCGGTGCGGTTGGAGACGCGGAAGATATGGGTATCGACCGCCATCGTCGGTTCGCCGAAGGCCGTGTTGAGCACCACGTTGGCGGTCTTGCGGCCCACGCCCGGCAGCGCTTCGAGCTCCTCGCGCGTGCGCGGCACTTCGCCGCCGTGGCGTTCGATCAACAGCTTCGCCATCGCGACCACGTTGGCGGCCTTGGCGTTGTACAGGCCGATGGTGCTGATGTAGCGCTTCAGCCCGTCCTCGCCGAGTGCGGCGATGGCCGCAGGCGTGTTGGCAACCGGGAACAGTCGCCGGGTGGCCTTGTTGACGCCGACGTCGGTGGCCTGCGCCGACAGCGTCACCGCCACCAGCAGTTCATAGGGCGAGGCGTACTCGAGCTCGGTGACCGGCTTCGGGTTGAGCGCTTGCAGGCGCGCGAACATCTCGCGCACGTCGGCATTGGGCATGATCCGGCCGCGCCGCTCGGGAACGGCGCTCACGGCTGCTGGCCCGATGCGCGCGCCCTGGCGCGTGCCAGCGCCGCGGCCGCCGCGGCGGGCAGGGCGGGGCGGGAGGGCGCCGGGAGTGTGCCAACGCCAGTGTCGGTGCTCATGCCGTGGCCGGACTGCGCTGCACCGCCGGCAGCTGCTTCGCCCGCGGCCGCCTCGTTTGCAGGATGGCCTGCCGGCAGCCCGCCGCGGGCGCGCAAGCGCTCCGTGGCGATGCGTTCCAGGCGTGCGTCGCGGGCGCGATACCGCTCACGCGCCGCCCAGGCCGCAAGCAGCCGGTCGCGGGCGGCCGACAGCATGGCGTTGCAGGCGGCATCGAGCGCGGGCAGCGGTTGGAAGCGCGCCAGGCCGCCATCGATCGCCGCGTCCAACTGGTCTTCGCACAGCAGGTCGCAGAGGCGCCGGGCCTGCACGGCATCCGGCGCATCCGCGCCGGCACCGTGTTCTACCTGACCGGGGTCGCCGGTCGGATAGGTGCGGCCGCCGTGGCCAACGGGATCGCGGGTGGCGTCACGCCCGGACATGCCCCGCTCAGCGGCCGGTGAACGCCGGCTTGCGGCGCTCGAGGAACGCGCCCATGCCTTCGCGCGCGTCCTCGGTGGAGAAGGCGAGGCCGAACTGCGCGCTCTCGTACTCCAGGCCGTCGTCGATCGCGCACTCGCCGCCGACGTGGATCGCGTCGAGGATGCCGCGCATCGCCAGCGGTGCGTTGCCGGCCAGCTTCGCGGCCAGCGCCATGGTTTCGGCTTCGAGCTCCGCAGCCGGCACCACGCGGTTGACGATGCCCAGGTGCAAGGCGCGGGCCGCATCCACCGGCGCACCGAGCAGGGTGAGTTCGAGCGCCGCGGCGCGGCCCGACAGGCGCAGCAGGCGCTGGCTGCCGCCAAAGCCCGGCAGCAGGCCCAGGGTGACTTCGGGAAGGCCGAGCTTCGCGGTGTCCGCGGCGATGCGCAGGTGGCAGCACATCGCCAGCTCCAGCCCGCCGCCCAGCGCGAAGCCGTTGACCATCGCCACCACCGGCTTGGGCATGCGCTCCATGCGCCGCATCAGGCGCTGGCCGACCAGCGAGAAATCGCGCGCCTGCACGGCGCTCAGCGCCGACATCTCGGCGATGTCCGCGCCGGCGACGAAGGCCTTGCCGCCGCTGCCCGTGAGCACCACGGCGCGGACACCGTCGTCGGCCGCGGCGGCATCGAATGCAAGCTGCAGGGCCTCGAGTGTGCCCCGGTTCAACGCATTCAGCTTGTCGGGGCGGTTGACGGTGAGGACGCGGACGGCGCCGTGGTCGGCGGCCAGGATGAGTTCGGACATGGAATCCTCGGTGTCGGGCCGGGCGGAACTTCTGTCGCCGCGCGGGGTCGGAGTGGACGGTGTCAGTGGCGGTTAAGCACTGGGGCCGGTATCCTAACGTGTCCAGACGGGGCGGCCAGGCCGCCCTGCCGCATCTTGGACCCAACCAATCGGCAATTCCGGAGAGTCCCACGAATGAAGTTGCGCCTGCTCGCTATCGCCCTTGCGGCCACCACCCTGGTTGCCGGCACCGCCGCAGCCCAGGACACCACCTCTGAGAAGGGAAAGCTCAGCTATGCGATCGGTTACAACACGGGCGCGGAGCTCGCGGAGCTGACCGAGCGCGGCGAAGCCATCGACATCAATACCGTCGTCAAGGCGCTGCAGGATGCCTACGGCAAGAAGGACCCCGTGGTCGCCGTCGACCAGCTGCGCACTGCCGTCGAGAACATGCAGAAGCGCCAGCAGGCGAAGATGGAAGCCGAGTTCAAGAAGGTGTCCGACGCCAACAAGGCGGAGAGCGACAGCTTCCTTGCCCAGAACAAGGCCAAGCCCGGCGTGAAGACCCTGGCCAGCGGCGTCCAGTACCGCGTGATCGAAACCGGCAACGGCGCCAAGCCGACGCAGGCCAGCGACGTCGCGCTGACGTACAAGGGCTCGCTGCCCGACGGCACCGTGCTGATCGACACCAACCAGGTGCCGCAGGGCCAGACCCCGGGCCCGGTCGAGCTCAAGGTCAGCCAGGTGCCGCTCGACGGCCTGCGCGAGGCGCTGCTGCAGATGCCGGCCGGTTCGCGCTGGGAAGTGGTGCTGCCGGGCGACAAGGCCTATGGCAATGACATCCGCGCCGGCCGCATGGCCAACCAGGCGGTGGTGTTCGACGTCAAGCTGGTCAGCGTCAAGTGACCGCGGGGCGCCGACGGCGCCCCTTGTCCAGCTGCGCGGCCTCCGCCGCGCACGCTGCTGCTCCAAGGACGCGCCGGCCCCGTGCCGGCGCGTTCGTGTCCGGGGCCCGCGCCACGATCCGGATACCGCGATGAACACCGCCTTCCGCGCAGTGCAGAGCCCCTGCACCGGCGTATGTACCCTTGATCCGCACGGCTTCTGCGACGGCTGCCTGCGGACCGGCGACGAGATCGCGGGCTGGCTGGCGATGGACGACGCTGAGCGCGAGCACCTCATGGACTCGGTATTGCCGGAGCGCGAGGCGCGCCGGGGCTGATGGCCGGCATGCCCGCCGACGCCGCGCTGCAGGCCGCGCTGGGTCCGCTGAGCGCGGTACCCGCCGGGCCGGCCTGGAACCTCGACGAACTGAGCGATCTGCTTCCGGCGCACGCCGCGCTGGCGGATGCCGCGGTGCTGGTGCCGCTGGTCGGCGAAGGCGAGACCAGCGTCATCCTGACCCGGCGCCACGATGGCCTGCGCCAGCACGGCGGGCAGGTCAGCTTTCCCGGCGGGCGGGTGGATCCGGGTGATGCCGGTCCGCTCGCCGCCGCACTGCGCGAAGCCGACGAGGAAATCGGCCTGCGGCCCGCGGATGCGCGCGTGCTCGGCTATCTGGATCCGCTGGCGACCGTCTCCGGCTTCCGGGTGCTGCCGGTGGTGGCGCGGGTGCCGACGGGCTTCGAGCCGCGTCCGCGGCCGGGTGAGGTGGCGGAGGTGTTCAGCCTGCCGCTGGCGTGGCTGATGGCCCCCGAGAACCTCGACCGCATCGTGATCAACTACCTTGGGCGCGAGCGCCACGTGCTCGAATACCATCGCCACGATGCCGCACCGGGCCAGCGCGTCTGGGGCGCGACGGCGTCGATCCTCTACAACCTGCGCCAGCGCCTGCTGGCCGCCGGAGGCCTGCCATGAATGCAACGCCGGACTGGAGCACCCTGGTCTCGCCCGTGGAGTTGGCCGCCTGTCTTGGAGACCCGATGCTGGTGCTGCTGGACGCGCGCTTCTCGCTCGCCGACCCCGCGGCCGGCGAGGCGGCGTGGCGCGATGGCCACCTGCCGGGTGCGCTCTACGTCCACCTGGACCGCGACCTGTCCGGGTCGCACTTGCCGGGCGCCGGTCGCCACCCCTGGCCCGACGCCACGGAGTTCGGGCGCACGCTTGCCGCGCTTGGCATTACCCCCGCTCACCAGGTGGTCGCCTATGACGCCGCAGACGGTGCGTTCGCCGCGCGCGCCTGGTGCCTGCTGCGCCTGGCCGGGCACGCCCGGGTGGCGGTGCTCGACGGTGGCCTGGCCGCCTGGCGCGCGGAAGGCCTGCCGCTGGACAGCGCCATTCCGCACGCGCCGCCGACCGCGCCGTATCCGGTGGCCTTCGACCGTGCACGGCTGTTCGATGGCCAGCGTGTCGAAGCCCATCTTGCCACCGGTGGCCGGCTGCTTGACGCCCGTGGCGGCGAGCGTTTCCGCGGCGAGATCGAGCCCATCGACGCGCGCGCCGGACACGTGCCGGGCGCGACGTCGAGGCCCTACGCGCTCAATCTGGTCGACGGCCGCTTCAAGCCGCGCGGCGTGCTGGCCGAAGAGTTCAGCGCGCTGCTGGGCAACGACGCCCCTGCGCGCGTGGTGGCGATGTGCGGCTCCGGCGTGACCGCCTGCCATCACCTGCTGGCGATGGCGCATGCCGGGCTGGATGGCGCCGGGCTGTACGCCGGCTCGTGGAGCGGGTGGATCGAAGACCCCGCGCGTCCGGTCGCCACCGGCAAGGACTGAGCGCCGCGCTATTTGCCCAGCCGCGCCACCAGCGCGCGCAGGCCGGCCTGGGTATCCGGATCGTTCCAGGCGTCGACGAAGGTATCGATGTCGATGCGCTCCGGCGCCAGCGCGGCGAGCAGGTCGGCGCGTGCGATCGCGCGCGTGTGCAGCACCGGCCGGCGCGGCAGCGCCAGCAGCGCTTCCAGCCAGGCGCGGGCGCGCGCCACCACCTCGCCTGGAGCGGCGAGTTCGTCGACCAGTCCGATCTCGTAGGCGCGCGTGCTTTCGACCAGCTCGCCACCCACGAGCATGCGCTCGGCGCGATGCGGACCGATCACGCGGCGCATCAGGTGCTGGATGCCATCGGGCGCGACCAGGCCAACCTGCGTTTCGTTGAGGCCGATGCGGAACGGCCCTTCGGCCATCACCCGGTAGTCGCAGCACAGGGCGAGCACGCAGCCGCCGGCCGGAGAGTGGCCGGTGATCGCCGCGGCCACGGGCACCTTCGATGCTGCCAGCGTGCGCGCGGCGTCGAGGAAGCCGGTCCAGGCCGCGCCCAGCGCTTCGCGCGACTGCAGCGACATGAGGTGCGGTACGTCGAGCCCTGCGGAGAACACCTTCTCGCCGCCCGACAGCACGAGGCCCTGCGCGCCGGCGTCGACGGCCGCGGTCACGGCTGCTGCCAGCGCGCGGCAGAGTTCGGGATTGAGCGCGTTGACCGGAGCGCGCGCGAGCCTGAGTTCGGTGATCGCGCCGTGGTCGATGGTTTCGATGAATGCTGTCATGCGTCGTCGGGTCCGCGCCGGAGTGAATGGCTATCATAGGTGCATGACCAGTCTCCTACGCACGCTCGTTCCCGCCATGCTGCTGTGTGCAGCCACCGCAGGCGCGTTCGCGTCCGGCCCTGTTGGCAATGACTCCGAAGCCGCCGCCGATCCCGACGCCTGCGCCCCGCGCGTGGTCGAGGGCTGGCTGCGTTCGCCGCCGATGCCGATGCCGATGATGGCGGGCTTCGCCCGCATCGAGAATCCGTGCGCGACCGGCGTCGAAATCGTCAGCGCGCACAGCGACGCGTTCGCAAGCGTCGAGCTGCATGAAACCCGGGTTGTCGATGGCGTCAGCAGGATGCGCGAAGTGCCTCGCTTGGCCGTGGCCGCGGACGGCGAAGCGGTACTGCAGCCGGGCGGCCTGCACCTGATGCTGATGCGTCCGGTGGCGCCGCTGCAGAGCGGTGGCTCGGCACGCGTCGAATTCACCCTCGCCGACGGCCGCAGCATCGGTGCCGATTTCGAGGTGCGCGCCGCCAACGCGCGCTGAGGTCGAGGGCCGGGCGCCGGACGGACACCGGGGCGCGATTCTCAGGAATGAAACATCGGGCAGCTGCGTTTTCCGCAGGCGTCGGCCCATGTCCGCTGCGGGTCCAGCGCACCTGGTCGCGCGCCTCCGGGCGTGGCGCGCCGCGACATGTTGCAGCGATGCATCACTTCCTTGCCGGTCGATGCCGATGAATGCGGCATGGCCGCGGCCAGCAGCGACCCGGGCTCGAAAAATCCAGCCTTATCAATTGCTTGCGTAACCCTCTTTGGATTGGCACCAAACCTGCGTAAGGCAGGGTCGCACCGGCGTGCTGCACCTCCCCCTTGTGCGCTGGCGCGACATCCCCCCAGGAGAACGACAATGCGCATCCACAAGAGCATGTTGGCAGCAGCGGTGCTGCTTGGCATCGGCCTGTCCGCCCAGGCATCGGCACAGGATCAGACCGAAACCGGACGCGGCGACAACAACGCCAGCAATACCGAAGACAACAGCAGCGGCGACAGCCGCGACAACGCCGGCAGCGCGGCGGGCATCGGCATGTCCAACGCCTCGGCGAACAACGGCAGCACGGCCTCCACGAGCATCGCGAGCTCGTTCAACACCTCCACGGCGGTCGCGGAAACCAACCTCCTGGGCACGGTGACTGGCAACAGCGTGCTGGTGCTGGGCAACGTCGCGCTCAACGGCGGCAGTGCCGATGGTGGTGCCGGTGGTGCCGGTGGTGCGGGCCTGGGCGGCATTGCCCTGGCTGGCGGTGGTGACGGCGGCGAGGGCGGCTCCAGTGGTGACGCCGGTGCGATCAGCGCGCGCGACGGTGATGCCGCCGCAGCGGGCCTCGCTGGTGCGCTTGGCGCTGCCGGCTCGGCATCGGGCGATTCCACTGCTGCCATCGGGGACAGTGCGTCGGGCGACAGCGACGCGATGGCTGACGCCAGCGCGACCGGTGGCGACACCACGGCCGACAACTCGGGCAGCAGCGGCGACGCGACGGCCATGGCCGGTACCGGCGGCGCGGGTGGCGACGGCGCGGGCGGCTCGGCGACGGGCGGTGCCGGGACCGGCGGCGCGGGCGGCGCGGGCGGCGCGGGCGGCACCAGCTGGGCCGACGGCGGCGCCTTCGACATGTCCAACTCGATGGACGGTTCGGCGAACGCGGCCGCGGGCATCATGGTCATGGCGCAGAACAGCGGCGCATCTTCCCTGATCCAGCAGGGCGTGACGGTCCAGGCCAACCTGAACCTCGGCACCAGCGGTCCGTAATCCGGGCACGGGCGCGCATCGCGGGTGCATGCCCGCGGTGTGCTGCCTGATCCGGTCAAGGAGGCTGCCATGCCTGTCATCGTGATTCCTGTCCTCGCCGGCGCGCTCGCGCTGGCATCGTCGTCCACCGCACCGGTGCCTGTGGAAGGCTTCGGGCAGGCGGTCTCCGTTCCCGCCCTGCAGACCCTGCGCGGCGGTGACTCCACCATCACCACCGTGGTCCATACCGACAACCAGGGCCAGGTCGACGGCAACACCGCGGTCGGGACCGTCGGCGGTCCGAACACCGTCACCGGCGGTGCGTTCGGCAACGCCGCGGGCATCAACACCGTCATCCAGAACAGCGGTGCCAATGTCCTGATCCAGAACGGCACCGCGGTCAACGTGCAGCTCGGCGGGTCCGGTCCGTGACCCGCGCAGGCGCCGCAAGCGGACTCTGGCTGGCGGTCGCCTGCATCGTGGGGCTGGCGGTGCTTCCGGGCGCGGCGCTGGCCGGGCGGGCCGAGGTGCGCGTGCCCTATGGCGGCAGCTACTCGATGCAGGTCACCAGCCTGAAGGCCGCGCGCTATCGCACCACCATCCCGCAGCAGTACGACTACAGCTGTGGCTCGGCGTCCGTGGCGACGCTGCTGACGTTCCAGTACGGCCAGTCGGTCGGCGAGGCCGACGTGTTCCGGCACATGTACGAGCGCGGGGACCAGGCCCGGATCCGACGCGAAGGCTTCTCGATGCTGGACATGCGTGCGTACCTGCAGGCGCAGGGCTACGCGGCCGACGGCTTCGAAGTGCCACTCGACCGCCTGCTGGAAGAAGGCCTGCCCGCGATCGTCCTGCTGAACGACCGCGGCTACCGGCATTTCGTCGTGGTGAAGGGCATGCGCCACGGGCGCGTGCTCGTTGGCGATCCGGCACGCGGGACCAGGCTGCTGCCGCGGCGCGAATTCGACCGGCTGTGGGACAACCGGGTGCTGTTCGTCGTCCACAACCGCCGCGCACTGGCGGCCTTCAACCATCCGCGCGACTGGCGCCTGGCGCCGTTGGCGCCCCTGGCCACCGCGGTCCAGCGGCAGGGGCTGCAGGACGTGGTCATCCGCCGTCGCGGCCCCGGGGACATCTGATCATGAAGAGCCCAAGCGCAATCGCAAGCCGGATCGGGTGGCAGCTGCTGGTCACCGCGCTGCTTGCGCTGGCGGCCGTCGGCTGGCCGTCGCAGGCCAGCGCCTCGGGAACCGGACTGCCGGACACCTGGACGCCGCTGGATGCGGCCAGGCTTGACGCGATGCGCGGCGGCTTCGCCCTGCCTTCGGGGCTGGTGGTCTCGTTCGGCTTCGAGCGGCTGGCCTGGGTCGACGGCGAGCTGGTCGCATCGCTGCGCATCGACATCCCCGACGTCGCGCGCATCACTCCGGCGCAGGCGCAGGAGCTCGCGCAGCTGCGCCAGGTGCACGTGGTGCAGGTGGGTCCGGGAAATACCTTCGATGCCGGCGGCGCGGGCGCGGGTGCCGGCCTGGTGCTCCAGAACACCCTGGACGGCGTGCACATCCGCGTGTCCACCACCATCGATGCGGCAAGCAACACGCTGGGCCTGCTGCAGGCGATCAACTTCAACGATGCCCTTGGCCGCTCGGGCCTGTCGGCGGCGGGAACACCCTGATGGGTGCCGGGGGATGGAGGGGAATCGCGCTGCTGGCCGCCGCGCTGGCGATGCCGCTGCCGGCGTGGCCGCAGGTGGCTGCAGTGGCCGCGGCGCCCGAGGACACCGAAGGCCGCATCAGCGCGCTCGAGGCCCGCCTGGATGTGCAGGCGCGGGAGATCGAGGCGCTGCGCAGTTATCTCTCGGGCCGGCAGGCGGACTGGGAGACGGACACCAATGGCGTCGATGTGTGGCAGCTCGACGCGCTGCGCGCGCGCGGCGGGCTGGCGGGCGCGCTGCCCGTGGCGGCGCCGGCCACGGGCGCGGCAGCCGCGGCCGCGGCGCAGCAGCAAGGCGAACCGATGCCGGTCGGGCAAGCGCCGGAAGAAGCGACCCGGCCCCCGGAGGTGGCGCAGATTTTCGACCAGCCCGGCGTCCTGACGCCGGCCGGGACGCTGATCCTGGAGCCGTCGCTGCAGACCGGCTACTACTCCAACGACCGCGTGGCGCTGATCGGGTACACCGTGATCCCGGCGATCCTGATCGGCCTGATCGACGTGCGCCAGGTCAAGACCACCGGCGTGACCGCGGGGCTGGCTGCGCGCTATGGCGTCGGCAACCGCTTCGAGCTCGAACTCAAGGTCCCCTACATGTACATCCGGGGCGACACGGTGAGCCGGGAGATATTCACCGGATCCGCGCAGGACAGCGTCTTCAGCGCGGATGGCAGCGGCCTCGGCGACCTCGAGCTGACCGCGCGCTACCAGCTGCCGAACAAGGGCGCGGACAGGCCGTTCTACGTCGTGTGGCTGCGCTACAAGACGCGCACCGGCAAGGACCTGTTCGAGGTCACCACCGACTGCATCACGCGCTGCGTGGCCAACGCCACCGGCACCGGGCTGCCCCTGGAGTTGCCCACCGGCAGCGGCTTCGCGGCGCTGCAGCCTGGCGTCACCTGGATGTACGCATCCGACCCGGTGGTGTTCTTCGGCAGCCTGAGCTACCTGCACAACTTCGCCCGTGAGGATGTCTCGCGCACGACGCTCAGCGGCGCGCCGGAAGGTTTCCCGCAAACCACGACCGAGTTCCTGGGCGAGATCGATGCCGGCGACATCTTCGGCTTCAACCTCGGTGTCGGCTTGGCCCTGAACGACCGCGCCGCGATCAGCATCGGCTATGACCACAGCATGGTCCAGCGCTCGCGCCAGAACGGCAGCGACCTGCCGGGTTCGGTGCGCGTGGTGCTGGGCACGCTGCTGCTTGGTGGCACGTACCGCATCAGCGATCGCACGAGCATCAACATCGCACTGGGCGCAGGCATGACCCGCGATACCCCGGACGTGACCCTGGTGGCGCGACTGCCGATCCGGTTCTGAGCCCGGGCGCCCCGTTCAGCCGGATGGATGTCCGGCCGCCCCCTGCCTCGGCGTTGGATGGGGTGGACACCGACGGAGGCCATCCGCAGGGGGGCGGGTGCAGCGCGAGACGAATGCCTGGTTGCACAGGAGTGCGGGAGTTCATCCACTGGGTGGTCGCCGACGGCGGACTGGTCGAGGCGTTGCCCGAAGGTCTTGAGGCGCGTGGCTGGCGGCCGCGGATGGTGCCCCGGACGGGCGTCATCCCGACGCTTGACGCCGATGGCGACGACGCCTGGCACGCCGGTCTGCTCGACCTCCGGGGCTGCGATCCGTTCTCGGCACGCCGCCTGCAGCACATCAGTGAAGTCCTGGCCGGTGGTGGCCGGGGCTGGGTGGCCGGCCTTGCCTCTGGGCAGGTGCGATTGGACCCGGTGCGCCAGCTGGTCCGCGACCACTGCCACGACTACGTGGTGCTGCCCTGCGACGGCCTGCTGCTGGCGACCGTGCTCGGCCACGCCTGTGGCATGGCGCGGCTGGAGGATTGCAGCCGCGTCGGACTGCGTCCGGTCCCGACGCCCGACGGCATGATCGGCGACAGCCCGGTGATGCACGCCCTCTACCGCCAGCTGCAGCGGGCGGCGATGACCGCGGCCCCGGTCTGCATCGGTGGCGAGACCGGCACCGGCAAGGAGCTCGCGGCAGCGGCGATCCATCGCCATTCCGAACGGCACGGTGCGCCGCTGGTGGTGATCAACTGCGGCGCGATCCCCGAAAGCCTGGTGCAGTCCGAGCTGTTCGGCTTCGAACGCGGTGCATTCAGCGGCGCCAGCCAGCGCAAGCGCGGGCGCTTCGAACATGCCGACGGCGGCACGCTGTTCCTCGACGAGATCGGGGACCTGCCGCTGGAATCACAGGCTTCGCTGCTGCGCTTCCTGGAGCAGGGCACGATCCAGCGCCTGGGCGGCCACGAGGACATCGGCGTGGACGCACGCATCATCTGTGCGACCCACGTCGACCTGGAGTCCGCGGTGGAGAAGGGGCGCTTTCGCGAGGACCTGTATCACCGCCTGCGCGTGATCGAACTGCAGATGCCGCCCCTGCGCCAGCGTGGGAGCGACATCGCACTGCTCGCGGTCTGGGCGCTTGCGCGGCACGCAGGAGAGGGTGGCAGCCGGGTGCGCGGCTTCACCCGTGACGCCCTGCGTGCGCTGCACGACCATCCCTGGCCCGGCAACGTCCGCGAGCTGGTCAATCGCGTGCGCCAAGCGGTGGTGATGGCCGAGGGGGCGCGCATCACCGCCCGCGACCTGCGCCTGCACGATGCCGGCGTGAGCCTGCAGACCCTGGGCGAAGCGCGCCTGGAGGGCGAGCGGGTGGCGATCGAGCGTGCCCTGGTCCGCAACGGCGGCCACCTTCAGGCGGCGGCGCGCGATCTCGGGATTTCGCGGGTCACGCTGTACAGGCTGATGAATCGCCATGGCCTGCGTGGCGGCGCAGACGAAGCCGGCACGGCCTGAGCGCTGCCGCGCCTGCAGGGGCGGCGGACTCAGCCGGCCGCGATCGTCCGTACGACTTCGGGCAGCGGCGTCGGGCGGCCGCTGGCGCGGTCGATCCAGACCATCACCACGTGGCCATCGGCGTGCAGCACCGCGCCGTCCGCGCTGGTGATGCGGTGGCCGAGCGTGACGCTGCTGGTGCCGACGCGGTCGGCGGTGAGTTCGACCACGATCGAGCCGGGATAGGGGATTGGCTGGCGGTAGTTCATCTGCACCGCCGCCAGCAGCGGGGCGGTGGCGTCGGTGACCCACTCGGTGCCCAACGATTCGAACCAGCGGATCCGCGCCTCCTCCAGGTAGGTCATGAAGTTGGAGTTGTTGACGTGGTTGAAGGCGTCGAGGTCGCGCCAGCGCAGTTCGATGGGCAGGCGGTGGAGCAGCTTGCCGTGTTCGGCGGGTTCGCGGTTCATGTGATGTCCCTGGCCTTGCGGCGACGGGTGGGGGTTCCGGTCTTTCCGCGCGAGCGTGGGCGCGGCGCCTCGCCGACCACCGGCGCTCCGGAGCGCACCGCGTGTTCGGCCAGGAGCTTCGCCAGGAAGCGCCCGGTATGCGACTGCGGCATCGCCGCGACTTCCTCGGGCGTGCCCTGGGCGATGATCTCGCCGCCGCGGTGGCCGCCGTCGGGCCCGAGGTCGATCACCCGGTCGGCGGTCTTGATCACGTCCAGGTTGTGCTCGATCACCACCACCGTGTTGCCGTCGTCGCGCAGCTTGTGCAGCACGCCGAGCAAATGGTCGATGTCGTGGAAGTGCAGGCCGGTGGTGGGCTCGTCGAGGATGTACAGCGTGCGCCCGGTGTCGCGGCGCGAGAGCTCCTTCGACAGCTTCACCCGCTGCGCCTCGCCGCCGGACAGCGTTGTCGCCGACTGCCCGAGGCGGATGTAGCCCAGGCCGACGTCGGTGAGGGTCTCGAGCTTCCGGGCCAGCGTCGGCACGGCGTGGAAGAGATCCAGCGCGGCCTCGACCGTCAGCTCCAGCACCTCGTGGATGTTGAGGCCCTTGTAGCGGATCTCCAGCGTCTCGCGGTTGTAGCGCTTGCCGCCGCAGACGTCGCAGGGCACGTAGATGTCGGGCAGGAAGTGCATCTCGACCTTGATCAGGCCGTCGCCCTGGCAGGCCTCGCAGCGGCCGCCGCGGACGTTGAAGCTGAAGCGGCCGGGGCCGTAGCCGCGCACGCGCGATTCGGGCACCTGCGCGAACAGCTCGCGCAGCGGCGTGAACAGGCCGGTATAGGTGGCCGGGTTGGATCGCGGCGTACGCCCGATCGGCGACTGGTCGATGTCGACCACCTTGTCGAACAGGTCCAGGCCCTCGACCGAACGGAACGGCGCCGGGGTATGCGAGGCGCCGTTGATCTCGTTGGCCGCCAGGGCGTACAGGGTGTCGTTGATCAGGGTGGACTTGCCCGAGCCGGAAACCCCGGTGACCACGGTGAAAAGCCCGTTGGGGATGACCAGGTCGACGCCCTTGAGGTTGTTGCCGCTGGCACCGAGCAGGCGCAGTTCCAGCTTGGGATTCGGCGCGTGGCGGGTGGCCGGGATCTCGATCCGGCGCTTGCCGGACAGATACTGGCCGGTCAGGGAACGTGGCGCGGCGAGGATGTCCTCGTAGCTGCCCTGGGCCACCACCTCGCCACCGTGCACGCCGGCGCCGGGGCCGATGTCGACGATGTGGTCGGCGAGGCGGATCGCGTCTTCGTCATGCTCGACCACGATCACGGTATTGCCGAGGTCGCGCAGGCGGGTGAGCGTGCCCAGCAGGCGCTCGTTGTCGCGCTGGTGCAGGCCGATCGAGGGCTCGTCGAGTACGTACATCACGCCCACCAGGCCGGCGCCGATCTGGCTGGCCAGTCGGATGCGCTGGGCCTCGCCGCCGGACAGCGAGTCGGCCTTGCGCTCCAGGGTCAGGTAATCGAGGCCGACGTCGACCAGGAAGCCCAGGCGCTCGCGGATCTCCTTGACGATGCGCTCGGCCACTTCGCCGCGCCAGCCGGGCAATTCGAGACCGGTGAAGAACTGCAGCGCCTCGCCGATCGGCAGGACCACGATCGACGGCATCGCGCGCTCCGCCACGAACACGTTGCGCGCCGAACGGTTCAGGCGCGCGCCGCCGCAGTCGGGGCAGGGCTGTTCGCTGATGTACTTGGACAGCTCCTCGCGCACCGCCGAGGATTCGGTCTCGCGGTAGCGGCGCTCGAGGTTGGGGACGATGCCCTCGAAGGCGTGGCTGCGCTTGCTGCGCACGCCGCTCTCGGTCACGTAGGTAAAGGGGATCCGCTCACCGCCGCTGCCGAACAGCACCGCCTGGCGGACCGCTTCCGGCAGCTCCTGCCAGCGGCTGTCGACGTCGAAACCATAGTGCCGCGCCAGGGACGCGATGAGCTGGAAATAATAGTGGTTGCGGCGGTCCCAGCCGCGCACGGCGCCGGCCGCCAGCGACAGCTCGGGATGCACCACCACGCGCCCCGGGTCGAAGAACTGGCTGACGCCCAGGCCGTCGCAGGTCGGGCAGGCGCCGGCGGGCGCGTTGAACGAGAACAGGCGCGGCTCGAGTTCGGGCAGCGCGTAGTCGCAGACCGGGCAGCTGTAGCGCGAGGAGAACAGCAGCGGCTCGGCCGAGGCATCGTCGAGCGGGCGCACTTCGGCCATGCCGTCGCCCAGCTTTAGCGCGGTCTCGAAGGATTCCGCCAGGCGCTGCTGCATGTCATCGCGCACGCGGAAGCGGTCGATCACGGCCTCGATGGTGTGCTTCTGGCGCAGCGCCAGCGGCGGCACCGCGTCGATTTCATGCACGGCGCCGTCCACGCGCACGCGCACATAGCCCTGCGCGCGCAGCTGCTCGAAGACCTGGGCATGCTCGCCCTTGCGCTCGCGCACGACCGGTGCCAGCAGCATCCAGCGCTGCTCGGCACGCGCCGGGTCGCTGCCGAGGGCCATCACCTGGTCGACCATCTGGCTGACGGTCTGCGCCTCGAGCGGGTAGTGGTGGTCCGGGCAGCGCGGCTGGCCGACGCGGGCGTAGAGCAGGCGCAGGTAGTCGTAGATCTCGGTGATGGTGCCCACCGTCGAGCGCGGATTGTGCGAGGTCGACTTCTGCTCGATCGCGATCGCCGGCGAGAGGCCTTCGATGTGGTCGATGTCGGGCTTGTCCATCACGCTCAGGAACTGGCGCGCGTAGGCCGACAGCGACTCGACGTAGCGGCGCTGGCCCTCGGCGTAGATCGTGTCGAACGCGAGCGAGGACTTGCCGGACCCGGACAGTCCGGTGACGACGATCAATCGGTCGCGCGGCAGGTCGAGGCTGATGTCCTTGAGATTGTGGGTACGTGCTCCGCGGATGCGGATGAGGTCGAGCGCCATCGGGTATTCCGGGGGAAGGAGGGGGTGGGCGATCAACCAGCCTACCAGCCCCTTGGATGGGGGCGTTGCGCCGATTTTCCAGAACCTTGCTGGCCGGGCGAAAGAAAGGTCCTTCTCCCGATTGCGTGGGGCTTTCGGGTGATACGCCCCGCTGGTCGTCTTCCGCGGGAGGGAGTGCGCTGCCCGCCGTGGAGGCAGGGGGGATGCCCAGCCGGAATATGCGCATCCTGCTCCCAGTTCCGGCCGCCGGCCATCCATGGCCGGCTCTGGGCATCCCCCCTGCCTCC